>JABZIV010000014.1 GCA_015258095.1 Lachnospiraceae bacterium | reverse complement strand
GATTATCTCTATGTGAAAGAAGATATCCGTGCCGTGGTTATGGCAAGTAAACCGGCTCTCGTAAAGGTAATTCTGGAAACCTGTCTGTTGAATAAAGAAGAAATCCGCATCGCCTCTGCGTTGTCCGAAGAGGCCGGTGCGGATTTCATCAAAACTTCCACGGGATTTTCCACCGGAGGAGCCACCGTGGAGGACATCAAAATCATGAAAGAATCCGTTTCCCCCAAAATGAAGCTGAAAGCCAGCGGGGGAATTCGTTCCAGAGAATTTGCGGAAGAGTTAATTGCTGCAGGTGCGGATCGGCTGGGCGTGGGAAACGGTTTGCTTCTCTTATAAAAGCGGGTCCCACTCTCCGACAAAAACTTCCCTTGCACCTCCACTCATAAAGGCGTGTTTCGTTTTCTCGTCATAACGAATTTCTAAATCACCGCCCCGGAGGTGCACAAGAACGGAAGCATCCAGCTTCTTTAGAAGATAGCCTGCCACAACGGATGCGGTTGCCCCGGTTCCACAGGCCAGTGTCTCTCCCGATCCCCTCTCATAGACTCGAAAACGAATCTCATTTCGACTGATGATCTCAATAAATTCACTATTCACCCGATTCGGAAAACGCGGATGCTTCTCAAAAGCTTCACCTAAACGAGAAAAATCAATGGTATCAATAGCAGGTCCCAATGCGGCATTGTCTTCCATGAAGTAAACGGCGTGCGGATTTCCCACATCGATTCCCACAAAAGACAAATCCATTCCTGCCACTTCTATCTTTTCAGGAAGTGAACCGGAAAGCTTCACTTCTCCCATATCCACCGTTGCCCTTACAAGTTTTCCTTCTTCCGCCTGAAAAGAAATTTCTTTTACGCCGGATAAGGTTTCTATTTTCATACTCTTGCGCTCTTTTTCCACCATGCCATGGTCATAAAGATACTTTGCCGTACAACGAATTCCATTTCCGCACATCGCCCCTTCCGACCCGTCGGCATTGAACATATGCATAAAAGCGTCTGCCACCTTACTCGGCTCAATCAGGATGATTCCATCCCCGCCGACCCCGAAGTGACGGTCTGCCATCTGTACGGCAAGTTCCGCAGGATGCTCTACTTTTTCTTTGAAGCAATTGATATAGATATAATCGTTTCCGATTCCTTCCATCTTCGTGAATTGCATTCTTTCCTCTCTTCCTTCTCCGCTTCTCTAGTTGATTTGCTTTCGCGCCCCGTCTACAAATTCATAAAAGACCGGATTCCCTGTTTGTGCGTATCCTTTTTTCTTTAGCTTGTACTTTCCTGCCTGTCCTTCATATTCCATTCCGGAAAGCTTCTCCGTAAGGCTCTTTCCCGACTTCCCATCTGCCGTGAGAAGGATATGGATTGCATCTTCCGGACTTCCCTCTTTACCATAAAGATAGGTAAAAGTCTTCACACTTTCCCCTTCCGAAAAATCCTTCCTATCCCAGTCATCCCCCAGTAAAACAGCAAAGTTGTGGCTTTCTTCTAAAATTGCCTTTCCTTCCGGACTGTAGTGTCCCAGATAGAGAATATCAATCCCCGCATCTTCCAGTTCTTTTACCTTACTCTGCAACTCCTCTTTTGAGGAATACGAAGCAATCTGCGCTTTTCCCCCCAGTGTCTGAAAAGCCTCTGCAAGTTCCGTAGAGGCATCGTTTTTCTCCGTCTCCAGAATTCCAAGGGAACGAAATGCTTCGTTATAAGCAAAAAAGGAAAGATCCACTACCCTGTCTTCCAGAGATTTTCCAAGACAAAAACCATAGTCTCCAAGCTCTTTTTCCGGGACATAAGCCAGCGCAAGATAGGGAATCTTTTCCTTCTCACTATACTCCGAAAGAAGCGCCGCAGTCTCTTCTCCTTCGCCGATAACCGCTTCTGCCTTTCCTTTTCTCAGTTCCTCCTCAAGCTTCTCCTTTCCCTCCTTCGGGTTCAGAAAAAGGATTTCCACTCCCTTTTCTTTCTCCATATTCCTTAGAAGGGCAGACTTTTCCTCTTCTCCCGGATCCATCAGAATCCCAATCCGAAGACTCTTTCCGGACAGATTGGAAGACGATGCGGAAGCGTTCGAAGGAAGTTTCTTTTTACGCAGAAAAGCAAAGAAAAGGACGACAAAAAAGAGGATAAAAAGAAGAAGCAAAGCCATCTTTTTCCGCCTTTCCCGCGAGCGCTCCTTTCGCGCTCTCTCCGCTTTCTCTCTTCTCTGTTTCCGGAGTCTCACCCGTTCCTTCTCGAAATCGCTTTCCGTGTCGCTGTATCGATTCCGCTCCTCTATTTTTTCTTTCTCTTCCGTTCCTCGAGAAGTACCCGGAATTCCTCTTCCGAAATCTTCATTTCTTCCAATCTCTTCTTTCTTCTTTCCTTCCACTTCTTCTTCCTCTTTCGTTCATCCACTATGTTTTTTGCACCGTACAACGCTCCTCCGCTAAAGAGGAAGATTCCGGCTGCAATCAGGATACTGAATCCGCTCAATGTAACCGCAAAAAAAGCCGCTTTGGTCTTCGGGCTCGCTTCCTGTAATAGTACACGGATATTCTGTTCTCTGACAAGACTCGACTCCCCTACTTTCTGCTGATTCAAAAGAAAGATAACCTTCGGTAAGGTTCCTTCGGAAAGGGATGAAGAGCTTGCTGTTTTATCATCAGCGGAAAGGGAAGAAGAGCTCGCTGTTTCTTGATCTTCGGAAAAAACAAACTGAACGCCTTCCTGCCCGCTTCCCTTCGGGAGGGAGAGCAGCACTTTCTTCGGAAAATAGACCTTATCACCTTCTTCTATCCATCCCTTCTCTGCTGCACTCTTTCTTATCTTCTCCAAAAGTTCTCCGCTGTTCTCCAACTCCTTGTTTTCGGTATCGGAAAAGCCATAATCCAGTAGCGCTTTCGTGTCACTGTAATGAAAGGGATTCTTGTCTTTCAAAACCACTGTCACGAGTCTTCTGTCCCCGTCCTTTGCCAGGGTAAGCAAGGTATTTCCGCTGATTTTCGTGAATCCGGTCTTCCCTGCCACCACCCTCTTGTCATAGAACTTGGTGTTGGAAAGCATCATCTTATGTTCCATATAGATGGTGTTTCCTTCCGGAAGGCGCTGTAAGCCGGATAAAGTATGCTTCAGATCTTTCTCAATCTTTAGAAATTCTTCATTCTGAAAAGCGGCAATGGCAATCTTCCCCATATCCCGCGCCGTAGTATAATGCTCTTCCGAAAAAAGCCCGGAGGGATTTTGAAAATGGCTTTCCGTGCAGCCCAGTTCCGCCGCTTTCTTGTTCATCATCTCCACGAACGCTTCTTTCGAACCCGCTACATGCTCTGCCAGTGCATTCGCCGCTTCATTTGCCGATTTCAGAAGGAGGGCGTGCAGGCAGTCATTTACCGTAAGAACATCCCCCTCTTCAATCTGTGCATTCGAGGAGCCGGCATCCACATCGTAAACCGCATCATGGGAGAAGGTCACCTTCTCCTCCAAAGAACAATGTTCCAGAACAACAAGAGCGGTCAAGACCTTCGTAATACTGGCAGGATACTCCTTCGCATCGGCATTTTTTGCAAAAAGAACCGCTCCGGTATCGGCATCCATCACGATTCCTGCTTCCGCAGTCAGTTCCACATTTCCGAATCCTTCCGCGTGAACCACAAGGGGCGGAAAGAAAAGCCCCGTCGTTCCGAGAAAGACAGTCCCTATCATTAAAAAAACGAGAAGAAGAACTTTGCAAGCTTTCTTCTTCACTTCCTTCTTCCTTTGCAAATCTCCACCTACTTTATACAAAAATCACGAAACAAGATCTATCTTCTACGCTGCCTAAAGCCATTAACGCCGTACAAAATCCCTTCTCTCCTCACGAATTGCCGTGAAAAAATTCTTCTAAGAGCTTAGTTTGGTGGGCATTCAAACAAATCGCATGAGAAGAGGGATAGAAAAAACTTCTCCCGGGCTTCTTAGGGTCTAGACTCTCCCTACCTTCCTGTTTCTCAAAAAACTGTATGATATGGCTGAAAAAACGACTCCCGAAGAAGAGCGCCAGATCATTTCGATGGGCAAGTTCGTACTCCTCCGTAAAGAAAGGAGACTGCTTTCCCTCCGGAGCATAGAGCGGAAAAAGCGGATTATGAAGCTGAAAAGGAACTTCCTTTTCCTTCCATTCCTGAAAAAAGGAAACACTGTAATCATAAAAATGGGAATACAGAATATCCTGTAAGACCTGCCTTTTCGGCAAGCTCTCTTCCAGAAAGGGAAGGTATACTGAAATAAAAAGTTCCGCTGTTCTGCATAAAGAAACTTCTTCCGTTTCATAGACTATCCCGAGGGAATGGTAAAGTAGAACGGAAAGGATATCTCCGAGTGTATTTTCCTCTCCCGCTTCCCTTGGAAAGCAATACTTTTCACAGGACCTCTCTACTTCGGAAATGTACCCTTCCATCTCTTTTTTTCGAAAATGTCCTTCCCTCTCATAAAGAGCAAGAGAACGCTGAAAAAAAACAGATACGGAGCTAAAGAAACGATGAAACTGCGGACTTACTTGCAGTTCAGACGGAATCTCCTTTATCCTTTCCAGGGACAATTTCAATCTTTCTTCCATAGCCTCCCCATTATACCAAACCGTGTGACGACAAGCCTTACAAAAACTGTAGTATTTTATAAAATATACGCTCTAATTCCCAAAAAAAGGAAAAACAGCCAAACAAAGAGGAGCAAAATATCCACAGTCCTTACGCAATATAAGGGCCTTCTTTCGATAAACTCTCCTCTTTCTGCCGGTAGAGTCAGGGAAAGAGAAAAAGCAGCCAGGTCCACAGACAGAAAGGCCAGAGCGGAAACCGGTATCCCTGCTGCACCTTTTCGATAAAAAGAGTAGCCGATACAGAAGATAAAAAGAAAGAGAGCAAGTCCCGAAAGGATACAAGCTCCCACAGTTCCTTTAGCCAGTTGTTTACGAATGTAGGAATAACGCTTTTCTTTCTCCAAGTTCATTTCCTCCGCTGTTTCTTCCTCTCTCTTTATCGAGATTTCTTACTTTGCCTATGCACTACCCTGCCCTTTTGCACCAGACGAAAGAGCAGATAACCGAGTGCCGTCCCCAAAGTATTTAAGATGATATCATCAATGTCACAACTTCCGGCACGAAAAATCAATTGCGTAAACTCAACTGTAAAAGAAAGCAGGTATCCTGCCATCACGGTGTTATACCAATACCTTCTGCATCTTCTGGAAAAAGAGGGCAGGAGGAAACCCAGCGGAATAAAACCGATGATATTTCCGAGGAGATTCAAAGCGGCGCTGAACAGTCCGATCTGTCTCCAGTAGAGAACGAATCGCTTAATTTCCCGAAATGGCTGCATATTGTACGTAATATGCTCCCTATTCATCAGTCCTCTTCCGTTCCACTCTGAAAAAAAGAGTAAATAAAAGAGAAGAAGAAGATACAGCGCAAAGAAAAATACGCCGCCCCACCTGTTTCTGGTCATTTTCTTTTTATGCATACTCGATACTTCCTAAAATGTCAGGTCTTCTTTCCTCTTCAGAAGAATCGCCCCTTCCACAATAGAGAGCACGCCGGTAATTAGCCCGATTGTAATTAAAATCACACCCATGGCGATGGAAGCCGCCCCTGCATTGCGCATCACTTTATAGATTTTTTCCATTTCTTTTCTCTCTTTCAATCCTATAGTAAGAAAGGCTGTCTTTCACATAAAAGCCTAAGCCGGTATATAGTCGCATAGCCGGAAGATTCCGCGAATCCACCTGTAAAATCACCTTCTCGAACGGTCCGCGTTCTTCCTTCTCCAGTGCATCTCTGAGAATTTCTTCTCCTTTACCCTGTCCTCGAAATCTATTCTCTACCATAAGCCCATAAAGGTAAAGTGTTTTTTCATTATAGGGAGAAAAATATACTTCTCCAAATGGATATTCTTTTCGGTCTCCCGGAAAGGAAATCGGCTTCGCAAGACGCTTTTCCATGAAATATTCGGAATAAAGATAAGGATAATGTAAAAAAGAACTTTCCTTTCCCTTTCGTTCTATACGAATCTGCATCGAGCGAAAATCATCGAGCAGACTTTCGATGCAGGCGGTAAACAACCCTTGTCCGCGCATAAAGGGATGAATAAAAACAGAGCAAAGGAGGATGCTCTGCCCATCCTCCTCTGTCCCGAGCCTGTACCCCATAAGAAGCGCAAGAAAATCCTCCGCAAGGCCGCTTTCTTTCTTCTCCTCATTTCGAATGCTATAGAAGAAATCATAATCCAAGTCTTCCGCATAATCCGTCTGATCTTCTTTATTACAAAGACGAATCAACTCCTGAAAACCTGCTTTCTCCTCTTCCTCCGGATCAATCTGTAAAAGAACTTCCATCTTACAGCACAATCTTGTCCAAGTGCCAGATATCCTTTACGTACTCTTCAATGGTACGGTCGGAAGAGAATTTTCCGGCATGGGCAGTGTTTAATATAGCCGCTTTCGCCCACCATTCCTTATCATTAAAGTGTTTTACCGCCTCTTCCTCAGCACGGATATAGGAACGAAGGTCTTTCAGAATGAAATAGCGATCCGCTACATCCGACTCCTTCGTATTCAGAAGAGAATCGTAAAGCGGACGGAAGAGTTCCGGATCCTCCGGACTGTAGAAGCCGTTCACAAGCTGCATAAGCACTCTCCGGATTTCCTGATCCTCATTAAAGATATCCATCGGATGATAACTCTTTTCCTTCTCCAGGCGAATCACTTCATCACTGCTCATACCGAAGATAAAGGCATATTCTTCACCAACCTCTTTCACGATTTCGATGTTTGCTCCATCCATTGTTCCCACGGTTAAAGCCCCGTTCAACATCAACTTCATGTTGGACGTACCCGAAGCCTCTTTGGATGCCGTCGAAATCTGCTCGGAGAAGTCTGCCGCCGGAATGATGATTTCTGCGGAAGACACCTTATAGTCTTCAATGAAGACGACTTTCATCTTATCCCCGATTGCGGCATCATGGTTAATGACTTCCGCAACATTGTTAATTAGCTTAATCGTAAGTTTCGCAGTCTTATATCCGGCAGCGGCCTTCGCCCCGAAAATGAAGGTATGCGGTGTAAACTCTCTATCCGGGTGGTCCTTGATCTGATTGTAAAGATACATGATATGCAGGATATTCATGAGCTGTCTCTTGTACTCATGCAGACGCTTCACCATTACGTCAAAGATGGAATCCACATTGACCTTGATGCCGTTGTGTTCAAAAATATAACGCGCAAGTCTTTCCTTATTGTGTCTCTTGATTGCCATAAACTCGGCCTGTGCCTTTGCATCATCCGCATACACTGCGAGCTTTTCTATTTCCGGAAGATCGGTAATCCATCCGTCTCCAATTCGTTCGGTAACAAAAGAAGCCAGCTCCGGATTGGCATGAAGCAACCAGCGTCTCTGCGTGATACCGTTTGTTTTGTTCGAAAACTTATCCGGGTACATCTCATAGAAGTCTTTCAACTCCTGCTTCTTCAGAATCTCTGTATGAAGAGCTGCAACACCGTTTACCGCATGACTGCCGATAATGGCAAGGTGTGCCATCTTGACCTGTCCGTCATAGATGATTGCCATTTTTCTGATTTTCTCTTCGGCATTTTCCGGATAACGCGCACGCACGTCTTCACAGAAACGACGGTTAATCTCTTCCACAATCTGATAAATTCTGGGAAGAAGCTTGGAGAACAGCTCAATAGGCCACTTTTCCAAGGCTTCCGCCATGATGGTATGGTTTGTATACGCACAGGTTTCTATAGTAATCTTCCATGCACTGTCCCAATCCAGATGATAGTCATCCATCAAAACACGCATAAGCTCCGCAACCGCCACTGTCGGATGCGTATCGTTTAACTGGAATGCCACCTTCTCCGGAAGGCCTTTTACATCTCCGTTATGCTTTCTGGCATAATACTCCACTGCCGTTTGTACGGAAGCGGAAATAAAGAAATACTGCTGACGAAGACGAAGTTCTTTACCGGCATAATGGTTATCGTTCGGATACAGGACTTCAACGATATTCTTTGCCATATTGGCAGACTCCACTGCCTTCTGATAATTTCCCTTATCGAACTCATCCAGACTGAAGGTCTCTTTCGCATTGGCATCCCATACGCGAAGCGTATCCACAATATGGTTGTTGTATCCTACCACCGGTGTATCATAAGGAACCGCTTCCACAGACTGATAGCCCTTCTGTACAAAATGAAGACGTCCGTCCGCATCCCGAACGGTTTCCACCCAACCGCCGAAGCGCACTTCCTTTGCAAGCTCCGCTCTCCGGATTTCAAAAGGATTTCCGTCCTTTAACCAGTCGTCCGCCACTTCCTTCTGGTATCCATCCACAATCTTCTGCTTAAAAAATCCATACTTATAACGGATACCGCAGCCGCAAGCCCAGTACCCGAGGGTAGCCAGACTGTCGAGAAAACAGGCCGCAAGCCTTCCCAGTCCACCGTTTCCAAGTGCCCAGTCCGGCTCTGCATCTTCCAGTGCGGAAAGCTTCAAGCCGAGTTCTTCAATAACTTCTTTGATTTCCTCATGTGCACAGAGGTTCAGGATATTGTTTCCAAGCGCTCTTCCCATCAAAAATTCCATGGAGAGATAGTAGACTCTTTTCCGGTCTTCTTCCTCTGCCCGCTTTGTTGTCAAAATCCAGTCATCGATGATTTGATTCTGCACCGCAGCGGCAACCGCATGAAACGCTTCCTTTTCATTTAATTCCACAAGTTCTCTTCTGAAAAGCTTTCTGGCATTGTTCTCAATTTCCTTCTTCAACATGGCTTTGTCGAACTTTTCCATTATTCCTCCTTTACCTTCCCTCACTACGGCCTCGAACGGGAAATCGCAGCTTCGCACCATAGGTTGTGCATTGATACCGCTTCCTACACTTTCTCCACGGAAAGACAAATATTTTCTCCGTTGATATCCCAGTCCTTCTCATAGCCCTTACATTCTCCAAATACCAGGGTCTCTGCCAGAACCGCCGCGGAAAGTTCTTTTTCACTCTTCCGCATCAACGGAATCAATTTCTCATTTCCCTTTGCAAAGAGACGAATCCGATCCGTTACTTCGAATCCCGCTTCTTTACGCATGGTCTGTACCTTCGAAATAATCTCTCTCAAGAATCCTTCTTCCTTCAGCTCCTCCGTGAGATTCGTGTCCAAAACAACCGTATACTTACCATCTTCTTCGGTAATATATCCGTCCTTTTTCGTAGATTCGATAAGTAAGTCTTCTCTTGTCAGGCTGACTTCCGTTCCATCCTTTGCCGTGAAACGGATGGCGCCGCTACTCAGCGCCTGCATTCCTTCTTTGCTGTCCAGCGCAGTAAGATAATTTCTGATTTCCTGTAAGTGTTTCCCATACTTCGGTCCAACGGTCTTTAACTGCGGTTTAAAGATATAGGCTGTGAAAGAAGACAGGTCTTCCTTGAAGTCAATACTCTTCACATTTAATTCTTCCCGAACAATACTTTCGTACTCTTTCCCGAGCGGCTTTCCTCCGGAGATATACATCACGGAAAGCGGCTGTCTGTTCTTCACCTGCGCTTTTTCTCTGGCAGCTCTTCCCAGCTTGACAATGGAAAGTACCTCATCCATGTTCTCCTCCAGGTCCTTCAGAATAAAGGAGGGATTCGCAACTGGATAAGCACAGAGATGCACAGACTCCGGGGCTGTCTTATCCACCGAGCAGACAAGATTCCGGTAAATCGACTCCGTAATAAAGGGAACCATCGGAGCCGCGAGCTTTACAAAGCTGACTAAGGTTTCATAAAGCGTCATATACGCATTGACTTTGTCTTCTTCCATCCCCTTTGCCCAGAAACGCTCTCTGGAGCGACGCACATACCAGTTGGAAAGTTCATCGGAGAACTCTTCCAGTGCATTTGCCGCTTCGGGAATACGGAAATCGGAAAGGTTCTTATCCACTGTAAGAATAAGAGAGTTCAGCTTACTCAGAAGCCACTTATCCATCGTGCTCAAGCTCTCATAGTGCAGGCTGTATTTCGTCGGATCAAAGGAATCAATATTCGCATAGAGCACAAAGAAAGCGTAGGTATTCCAGAGAGTGGAAAGGAACTTTCTCTGTCCCTCCACAACAGCGCCGTCATGGAAACGATTCGGAAGCCAGGGTGCCGAATTCGTATAGAAGAACCAGCGAATGGCATCCGCGCCGTGCTTCTTCAGGGCTTCCATCGGATCCACGGCATTGCCCTTCGATTTACTCATCTTCTGTCCGTTCTCGTCCTGTACATGGCCGAGGACAAGCACATTTTCAAAGGGGGCCTTATGGAAGAGGAGGGTCGACTCCGCAAGCAGAGAGTAAAACCAACCTCTGGTCTGGTCTACTGCCTCACAGATAAACTGTGCCGGGAACTGGGACTCAAAAAGCGCCTTATTTTCAAAAGGATAATGATGCTGGGCGTACGGCATGGCTCCGCTGTCAAACCAGCAATCAATGACCTCCGGAACTCTCCGCATCGTCTTTCCGCAGTGCGGACAGGGCATCGTCAACCTATCTACATAAGGCTTATGCAATTCGATATGTTCATATCCCACATAGTCGGAGGAGTATCCCTTCTCTCCCTCCGCCTTTAAGCTTGCTAAAACTTCTTCGTAGTTTCCCGATCTCTCCCGCAGTTCTTCGATGGATCCGATGGCATCCTGATGTCCACAGGCTTCACACTCCCAGATGTTCAAGGGCGTTCCCCAATACCGGTCTCTCGAAAGACTCCAGTCCTGTACATTTTCAATCCAATCTCCGAAACGTCCTTTTCCGATGGACTCCGGAATCCAGTGTACGGTGTTGTTATTCTTGACCAGTTCATCCTTCACGGCGGACATCTTGATGAACCAGCTCTCCCTTGCATAGTAAATAAGCGGGGTATTGCAGCGCCAGCAGTGCGGATAACTATGTGTAAATTTGGGTGCATCAAAGAGCAGTCCCCGCTTTTCCAGGTCCTTCAACACTTCCGGATCGGCACTTACCGCGCCTTCCTGCATTTCTTTTTCCGTCGGTTTACAACGCATTCCGCAAAACGGGGTTTCTTCGGTCAGCTTTCCTTCACTGTCTACAAATTTCACAAGAGCAAGATCATTTGCTCTCCCGATTCTTCCGTCATCCTCACCGAAAGCAGGTGCAATATGAACGATACCGGTACCGTCTTCCGCACTGACATAATAATCGGAAACCACGATACAGGCTTTCTTATGCTGTTTCTCCGCTTCCTTTTCCGCCCCGGCGTAAAGCGGTTCATAAGAAAGACCCACGAGATCTTTTCCTTTACAGGTCTCCAAAACCTTGTAGGCTTCTTCCCCCTCTTTTGCAAGACCGGAGAGCACGGCATCAAGACGCGCCACCGCCAGAATATAGAGATTCCCGTCTGCTGCCTTCACCTTCGCATACTCCAAATCGGGATGCACGCAAAGTGCTACGTTCGACGGAAGCGTCCAGGGGGTCGTCGTCCAGGCAAGGAAATAGCCTTCCTCTCTCTTCATCTTAAAGCGTACGACAGCAGAACGCTCCGTAATCTCTTTATACCCCTGGGCAACTTCGTGCGAAGAGAGAGGCGTTCCGCAACGGGGACAATACGGTACCACTTTAAAGCCCTTATACAGGAGCTTCCTCTTCCAGATTTCTTTCAATGCCCACCACTCGGATTCAATAAAATCATCATGATAGGTTACATAAGGGTCTTCCATATCCGCCCAGAAGCCGACTTTGTAGGAGAAATCTTCCCACATTCCCTTATACTTCCAAACATTTTTTTTACATAAATCAATAAAGGGAGCTACGCCGTACGCTTCAATCTGCTCCTTTCCATTGATCCCGATTTCTTTCTCAATTTCCAGTTCAACCGGTAGACCGTGGGTATCCCATCCCGCTTTTCTGGGAACCATACTGCCTTTCATCGCGTGATAACGAGGAATCATGTCCTTAAACGCACGTGTCTCTACATGCCCGATATGCGGCTTTCCGTTCGCTGTGGGCGGGCCGTCATAAAAAACATAAGAGCCGTCTCCCTTATGTTCTTCTATCGACTTCTGGAAAATATCTTCTTTTTTCCAGAAGTCCTCGACTTCTCTCTCCCTTTCCACAAAATTCATATTGCTATCTACTTTTTTAAACATGACGTTCTCCTTCGTTTTCCGTTATCGCCCTATTATAATAATTCGTAAAAAATAAAGCAAGAAAGACCCTGCCCCCCTTAAAAAGCTACGCGCCATACTTCTGTAAAAGAGAGTTCTTCAAGGCATACAGCTTATCGGAAAGATCGACATGGACCTTGTGGGGATTCTTTAAACGCTTACATTCATCCCAAAGACTCTTTCTCTCTTCCTCGGCACGCTTCCTGATTTCTGCCACATCAGGGCAGGAATAAACCAGCTTTCCTCCTTGAAAAATCGCTTCCAGAAGAGGCTTCATCGTATACGTTCCGCCCTTTAATGTCGTTTTCTTCCAGGAGTCCACCGGATCAAACAAAGTCAAATCCTCTTCCGTAGAGAAATGCTCCTCTTCCAGAGCGATATAATCCGCAAAAACCTTTCCGCTTTCCTTCTCGGCAATACGATAAATCTGCTTATTTCCGGGATTGGTTATCTTCTCCGAATTCTCCGAAATCTTAATCTTGGGAATCCACTCTCCGTCCTTCCTCTGTATTGCCGCAAGCTTATACACACCGCCGAAACTCGGCTGATTTTCCGCGGTAATCATCTTCGTTCCGACGCCCCAGGAATTAATGGTTGCGCCCTGTGCCTTTAGAGAGCTGATTAAGTCTTCATCCAGATCATTGGATGCGGAAATAATGGCATCGGTATACCCTGCGTTGTCCAGCATCTCCTTTGCTTTCTTGGACAGATAAGCCAGATCTCCCGAATCCATCCGAATCCCGTAGCGTCCCAGTTGAATTCCCTCCTGTTTCAGGATATCAAAACAACGAATAGCATTCTTCACCCCGCTTTTTAACGTATCATAGGTGTCAACCAGGAGGATACAACTGTTCGGATAGAGTCTTCCGTATGTGACAAAGGCTTCCAGCTCGGTCGGAAAAGACATAATCCAGGAATGCGCATGGGTCCCCATCACCGGTATGGAAAACTTCTGTCCGGAGAAAACGTTCGAGGTCGCGATACAGCCGGCAATAATCGATGCGCGGGCACCGTAAATGCCCGCATCCGGCCCCTGCGCACGACGAAGGCCGAACTCCATAACTCCGTCGCCCTGTGCCGCATGAACCACCCTTGCCGCCTTTGTGGCAATCAGGGATTGATGATTGATAATGTTCAAAATCGCCGTTTCAACAAGCTGTGCTTCTATAACCGGCGCAATTACTTTCACGAGCGGTTCCTTCGGAAAGACCACCGTTCCCTCCGGTATCGCATAGATGTCTCCCGTAAAATGGAAACCGCGGAGATAATCGATAAAATCTTCTTCAAAAACATGGAGGCTGCGAAGGTAATCAATATCTTCTTCATTGAAGTTTAAATTACGAATGTATTCTACAACCTGCTCCAAGCCGCAACAGATGGCAAAGCCGTTTCCAAAAGGATTTTTCCGATAAAACATATCAAAAATCACTTTTTCCCCTGCTTTTCCGCTCTTAAAATACCCCTGCATCATCGTCAGTTCATAAAAGTCGGTAAGTAATGTTAAGTTTCTCATCTTGCTTTCTCCTTCTATACGCTTTCCCGCGGCATATCCGTATGGGGAAAACGGTTCCGTACCTTTCTGTATAAAAACCAAAGGCTAATGGCGGTCACAGCCCAGCTTATGGGATAACCGATATACAACTGGTTCAAGCCGTGGAAAAAGGGAATGGGGAAAAGAATCCATACATAAAACAATCGAGTCAGACAAATTCCCACTAAACTGATTACCATCGGTTCAAAGCTGCAT
Organism: Lachnospiraceae bacterium; assembly: GCA_015258095.1. Taxonomy (GTDB): domain Bacteria; phylum Bacillota; class Clostridia; order Lachnospirales; family Lachnospiraceae; genus Oribacterium. Next base: position 30,642 of record JABZIV010000014.1, on the reverse strand, counting down.
CCAAATCCCCTCAATCCTCCGACCAGCGTATCCATCAAGCCGAATATAAAGTAGGGATATACAATAATATAGAGCCTTGCTCTGGCATACTCCACCGCTTCTTTCGAATCCGTGTACAAATACGCAATTTGTTTGGAAAATAATGCAATGATGGCACTGCTCAGGATTGCCATGATAAAAAGCACCAATATACAATTTTTTAAAATCTTATTGATGCGGCCATATTGCTTTGCTCCCAGATTCTGACTCGTAAAAGAAAGCATCCCCTGGGAAACGGAGTTCATCGATATATAGACGAAACCCTCCACATTTCCAGCAATGGTAGCACCCGCTATCGCAATGGAGCCGAAGGAATTCAAGGCGGATTGAATCACCATATTGGAAATCGAGAAAAGCATTCCCTGTATCCCAGCAGGTATTCCGAGTTGAAAAATGCGGAGTAACTTCCTGGGATAAATCTTTAGATGAGATAATTCAAGATGCAAGACATCTTCTTCTCTCAAAAGGATAATGAAAAGAACCATAGCGGAAAATCCCTCGGAGACACTGGTTGCAATAGCAACGCCCCTCACGCCGAGACCAAAACGCAAAACAAAAAGAAGATTGAGGAGCACATTGATAAGCCCTGCAATCATTTGCGTATAAAGAGGCCTTCTGGTATCTCCCACCGCACGAAGTACAGCCGCCTGAAAATCATAAAGAAGGAGAAACGGAATCCCGAAAAAATAGAAGTGAAGATAGTCTTCCGCATTTTGAAAAACATCGTCCGGCGTAGCAATCATAAAAAGAAGAGGACGAATCAGCAGATTTCCCAGAAAAAAGACCAGCACACCCGATAAAAGCGCTGCGGAAAATGCAGTAGAGAAGACCTCCTTCGCCTCTTTTTTCTTCCCCGCTCCGATACACTGCGCCATACAGACATTGACGCCGAGCGACAGTCCCAGAAAGAGGTTCACGAGAAGATTCACAATGGTGCCCGTCGTTCCCACCGCCGCCATCGCCTTCGGCCCTACAAAACGCCCTACCACAATCACATCCGCGGCATTGAAGAGCAGCTGCAAGATACCGGTTAGCATAAGCGGAAAGCTGAAACTGAGTATCTTAGGGAGAATCACGCCTTCCGTCATATCAATTTCATACGTTTTTTTCATACGTTCTCCGATTCTCTAAAGCACGACACAGTGCCTCCGCCTCTTCTCCAACCAGGATATGAACCTCTTCCTTACTCGGGCGAACAAATCCGGGAAAACCGCCTTCCCGAAGAATCTGTTCCTCTACCTTCGTGTACTCCCGAATCTTCACTTTAATCTTCTTTCCGTCTACCCTTGCGGACACGATGTTATCCCGTCCGCCAAGCCCTTTCAGGAGCACTTCGGAAAGCGCGTCAAGATTCTTCTTTTCCAAATGAATATGATACTTGTCTTTTTCTTCAATATGATACTCCAGCGCTTTTCTTTTCTTCGCTCTACGGATACCCTGAAAAACAAAAAGGAGAAGGAAAAGAAGAACAAAAAAGACGGCTATAATGAGCCCCTCTCTCCCTCCGCTTAGTATAGACAGTTTATGGAGTATTCGATCCAAAAAAGAAAGATTGGTCTGTAACTCCAGTAAAGTCACAACAAAGGATAGTATAAAGCTGTTCATAAAACGATTTTTCCCTCATTTCCTTCCTGTATTCCCGATGAAAAAAATCCTCTATCCATCGGACTTGTTGCTTGTAATCGGCCCGGACTGCTGGAATTCATACGCCTTTAACTCTTCCACGTATTTCTTTCCCAGCTCGGACAAACGCATCTTCTTATGCTTGATATAGCCGATACACATTTTTTCTTCCGTGTCGAGCGGAATCGCAATATACTCCGGTCCGTTCAACTCCTGACAGATGATTCCCGAGCAAAGAGTGTAGCCGTTCAGTCCCACCATCAGATTCAGAATGGTCGCACGGTCATTCACCTTGATAAACTTTTTATAAGAGTAGGTACTGAGTACTTCTTCCGCGAAATAGAAAGAATTTCTCTCTCCCTGATCAAAAGTACAGCAAGGGTAGTCCATCAGATCTTCCATCCGAATGAGATTTTTCTTCGCAAGCGGATTCGACTTTGCCATAAAGACATAGATGTTACAGGAGAAAAGCGGAACAAACTCAAGCTCTCCTTCTCTTAGAATCTTTCCAATGACATTTTCATTGAAGGCATTTTCATAGATAATGCCCAGCTCACTAACCTGCTTCCGGACATTCTCGATTACATCGATGGTTCTCCCCTCGAAAATGGAGAACTCATACAGATTGTCCTCCTCATACTGTCGAAGAAGATGGATAAAGGCTTCCACAGCAAAGGTATAGTGCTGTAAGGATACACTGAATTTCTTTTTATATGCGTTTCCCGTGAGATACTTATCTTCCATGAGCTGATACTGCTCGGAAACCTGTCTGGCATAGCCGAGGAACTCCTCCCCCTCCGCTGTCGTAATAATCCCCCTATTGGAGCGCGCAAAAATAGAAAGGCCTGTTTCTTTTTCTACCGCCTTAATCGTGGCACTGAGGCTCGGTTGCGTAATATACAGGCGCTTTGCCGCTTCATTAATGGAACCGGAATCCGCAACGGCAAGAATCTGTCTCAGCTGTTGCAGGGTCATTGTGCATCACCCGAAACATAGGTGATGAGTCCTGCCGGATCAATGAAAACCTGCCTTCCCACAATACTTCGAATCTGCATGAGATCCAAAACACGAAGCATCTTCGTATCCCCGCCATTCCGATACTCCAGAACGGCATTGCTCTGGAATCCTGCATCACCTGTGTAAAGCGGAGCCGAGGTCTTCGCATCGTATAAACTCATCTTTTTAAAAATAACAAAGGGATTGCCGTTTCCCGGCTCTAGAACAATTTCACTCGGACTGTCAAAAACAGCCAGCGCATCCGGATGTTCCATCAGAACCTGAATATACCTCGCCGTTTTCTCGTTCAACTCTTCTGTCGGTTTCCCGTTTCGGATATAAGAACCGTTTTTCGACAGCTTCCATCCGTCCGGAGAAGTGGTATCCGTAAGCACCGCTCCATCCTCTCCGACATAGAAATTACCGACCCATTGCTTCTCCGCCATACCGCCATCCGCATTCAGAAAATACCATTTTCCCTTCCACGATACCCAGCCGGTCTGCATCTTCCCCTTCACGGTATAGTACCAGCGTCCCGAGACAGCGGAACGAATCCAACCGGTATACGGCTCATTCCCGTCGCTGTAATAATACCAGCCGTTCTCCTGATTCACCCACTGTCCCTCGGCGTGAACAGGATTGAGCAGATGAAGAGCAAAAAGGAAAAACAGCAAAAGAGAAAGGGTAATCTTTCCCCCTTTCCATAAAGAAAAAGCAGAACTCGTCTTTTCCTTCAAAGCGCCGTGCAGTCCATTCCCGCCTATCCATACATTCTTTTCCATTTTGATACCCTCCCTGAAATCATGGACAATAGTATATCATAAAATCTACCAATTACCATCTTTCGAATTCTTGTACTTTTCTTGCCGTTTTGCTACTATATACAGGAATTTCCGGGAAGAGAAGAGGAATGATTTCAGGAAAAAATCGTAATCTATTGCAAACGATTTTATAGGAGGAGAGGACATGATGCAGATTGAGAGAGTCAAGGATTATGACAGTTTAAGTAAGAAGGCGGCGATGTTGATTGCAGCGGAAATTGTGCAGAGAAAAACTCCTGTCTTAGGCCTCGCTACCGGTTCCACGCCGATTGGAACCTATAAGGTGTTAAGAGAACTCTATCAAGAAGGGAAACTGGATTTCTCCTCCGTACATTCCGTAAATCTGGATGAATACCGGGGACTGCATCCCGAAGACAGTCACAGTTATCATTATTTTATGGATCAGGAACTCTTTCATCACGTGAATATCAATAAGGCAAATACGCACGTTCCCGACGGAACCTTAGAGAATGAAGCGGAGGCCTGCGAGAGCTACGAAGAGTTAATCCAAGGTCTTGGCGGGATTCATCTACAGATTCTCGGTCTCGGGCAGGACGGGCATATCGGCTTCAATGAACCGAGTGACAGCTTCCCCGGAAAAACACACTGTGTGAAGCTCACGGAGGAAACCATCAATGCTAACCAGCGCTTCTTCTCTTCCAAAGAGGAAGTTCCTAAAGAGGCCTACACGATGGGAATCGGCACCATTATGCGTGCGGAGAAAATCCTCCTGCTCGTATCCGGTAAGGATAAAGCGGCCATCTTGAAGAAAGTGGTGGAAGGACCGGTCACTCCCGAAGTCCCCGCCTCCATCCTGCAATTTCATCCGAACACGATTCTCATTGCGGATGAAGAGGCACTGTCCCTGTGCAGGAAGTAAGAAAATGGATGTATTCCGTACTTTACAATACATTTTCTATCACGAAAAAGAGCTGTGGCATGCCACAGCTCTTTTTCGGAAATAGAAGATAACAAATCATTTTCTCAATGAATGGTTACCTTTACGGTGTGCCCTTATTATAACAGATTCTTCTACATTTACGAATTGCTGTATTTAAGCAAAAGGATATAAAATATTTATGTTTTAACCTTATTTTAAGCTTAAAATCAGCTGAACTATTGCAACAGTAACATTTCAAACAGGAACACTTGTAAATCTCTCCGTAAAAAGAAAAAAAAGAACCCCTCTCGGTGTTCTTTTCACAGGGCTACAAGGATTCGAACCTTGAAATGACGGAGTCAGAGTCCGTTGCCTTACCGTTTGGCGATAGCCCTAAAGTTCATCGCAAACTTAAAAATAAATAAAAATCAGCGACTGGAACAGTGTACAGAATTTTCTTTTTCTTGTCAAGAGATTTTTTAATTGTACTATCCATTTTCTCAGTCTATAATCAAGCAATAGATTTTAGATTAAGGGAGACTGTGGGGATGAAGTTTTTCCGATTCAATTATTTTCAAAAAATTATATTCGGATTTGCCGCTTTAATTTTATTTGGCGCTTTTATGCTTATGCTTCCGATTTCCGGGAAAGAACAAGTTCCAACTCCGTTTCTGGACGCGCTCTTCACCTCCACCTCCGCCTCCTGCGTGACGGGTTTAGTAGTATACGATACCGCCACGCACTGGTCTCTCTTTGGACAAGCGGTTATTCTTTTTCTGATTCAAGTCGGCGGACTTGGCGTAGTGGTCGTTATGACCTCCCTGATTCTTCTATCCGGAAAAAGAATCGGATATTCCCAAAGAAATACTCTGGCTAATTCCATTTCTATCAGCTCTCAGGGCGGAATTATGAAAATGTTGATTTTTCTCCTGAAATGGACCGGTATCATAGAACTTTTCTTCGCCTCACTCCTCGCCACGCAATTTATTCCCGAATTCGGATGGAAAAGAGGCCTTTGGTACAGCATTTTCCATTCCGTCTCGGCTTTCTGTAATGCCGGATTTGACCTGATGGGAATCAAAGAACCTTTCTCGTCCCTCACCGACTACAGCGGAAATCCTGTTGTAAACATCAGTATTATGGCATTAATTCTTCTGGGAGGCTTAGGCTTTATGACCTGGCAGGATATTGCGAAGAATAAATGGAACTTTCACCGCTATCGACTACAAAGTAAAATCATACTTTCCTCCACGGCCTTTCTTGTCCTTCTCCCCGCACTATTCTACTTCTTCGTCGAATTTCGAGGAATGCCTATGGAAAGTCGAATTCTTGCCTCCCTCTTTACTGCCGTAACCCCCAGAACTGCAGGCTTCAACACGGTGGACTTTAGTAAATTTTCCGACAGCGGTATATTTTTACAAACTCTACTGATGCTTGTGGGAGCAGCACCGGGAAGTACCGGAGGAGGCATGAAAATAACCACGATGACTGTTTTAATCTTGACTTCCGTAGCGATTTTTAGAAACAATTCTCGCACAGAAGCCTTTGGAAGAACTATTCCAGGAGAAGTCATACGAAATGCTACAACAATTGCCTTTATGTATGTTTGTTTATGTGTTCTTTCAGGAATGTTTATCAGCCTTTACGAAAACATCCCCCTGCTCACCACCAGCTTTGAGACCGCCAGTGCCATTGCCACCGTTGGACTTACTCTGGGGATTACGCCTAAGCTAAGTCCCCTATCCCATGCTCTGCTCATTTTCCTGATGTATATCGGAAGAGTCGGCGGACTATGTTTGATTTATGCCGTCTTCCCCAATGCCAATCCAAACAAGGGAAGACTTGTAGAAGAAAATGTAATCGTCGGATAAAAAAGTCTTTTTAAAGAATATAGAACGATCAAACAAAAATGGCTTGTAAAAATGGCTTGTTAATAAAATAGAAATTTCGGATAAAGGAGAAAAGATGAAGCAAATATTAATTGTCGGATTAGGTCGTTTCGGTTTACATATCGCAAAAAAGCTCAATGAAATGCATATTCAAGTGCTTGGGGTAGACAGCGATGAAAATATGGTCAAGGCTGCACTTCCCTACGTTACCAATGCAGAAATCGGAGATGCCGGAAATCAAGAATTTTTAAAATCTCTCGGCGTTTCTAATTTTGATGTCTGTATTGTGGCTATCGGAAATGACTTTTTGGCTTCTTTGGAGGTCACCTCCTATCTGAAAGAATTGGGAGCGAAAAAAGTCGTATCCAGAGCCGCCAGAGATTTACAAGAAAAATTTTTACTAAGAAACGGCGCCGATGTTGTGGTCTATCCGGAAAAGCTCGTCGGAAACCTCACCGCTGTTCAATGCAGTTCGGAATCTGTACTGGACTATATTCAGGTCAGCCGGGATTTTGCTGTTTTTGAAATTGCCCTACCTGAGGATTGGATTGGGAAATCTATCGGCGAGATTGATGTTCGAAAGAAATATATGGTAAATATCATTGCTGTGAAAAACCAGGATACCGTAAATGTAACTCTTGGTCCAAGTTATTGTTTCCAAGAAGGAGAAAGCCTTTTCGTAATAGGAAAAGATAAGGACATCCAGAAATGCTTCCATATTTTGACATAGCCCCCCCAAAAAAAAGGGTATATTTCCTTACTTTATTCAGACATAAAAAACACCCCTTCTTCTGTGATAAGCAGAAAAAGAGGTGTTTTTATTCATTTTGTTAAATAATTTAAGTTCCCGGTGCATCGGCATTTTCTTCTGTCTCCAAAGATTTCCCTCCTAAGGCGGCACCCGGTCCTACTTCCACAGTTTCTTCCGTTTCCTTCTTTTCTTTTGTTTCCTTGCTCTCTTCTTCTGTGGATTTTTTCTCTTCCTTTGTTTCTTTTTTATTCTTTACAGTGGTCTCTTCTTCCGTTTCCGTCTTTGTTTCCTGCTTCTTTGCGCCCTCTGTTTCCGCTTTCTTCTTACTCTTTTCTGTGCTCTCTACAGCTTTTCCTTTTCTGGCATCCTTTTTTCTGACTGTGCCTCCACCGGTTCCCACTTCTTCCGCATTGGGAAGCACTTTCTTTACTCCGGAAACTTCCGCAATGTGACTGCTGATCTTCTGCACCTCAGAGGAAGGCGTATAAGAGCTATCGCCATAAAGGAATTGATGGAGCTCCACTACATTGCTTTCCAGCGTTGCGGGAATCACGACATCCATCTTCCGAATCTTCTTCGTCGTCCTTGCGAAAGGAAATCCGCCAGTCTCTCCCAGATGATATCTCCCCACCTGTGCAGCCAGGCTCGTGAAATCGGCCATGTTCATGCTGGTAGAAACTTCCGGAAGGACCTGCGCCGCCACGGAAGCCAATTTAAGCGGTCCCGCCTTCTTCGCTTTCTCCATGGCAAGACTCAACACTTTTCTCTGCCTTGCCGTACGATTAAAATCGGTATCCATTAAACGAAGCCTGCCGTACGAAACGGCCTGAATACCATCCAGATGATTCATTCCCGCGTGCGGAAGATGTACGGAAGGAATGCCTGTGGACTGCACGGTTTCCGTAATAAAGGCATTGATATAGTAGAACTCCGCGTCGGAAAGTTCGAGATCCACTCCTCCCAGCGCGGAAATGCCCTTTGCAACCGCCGCCCAGGTGAAACTCACATAATCGTCAATCCGGATATCTAGATTCCGCTCCAGGGCTTTTACCGCCTGCTCATGGCCGCCGAGAAAATAGGCTTCATTCATCTTGTGATAGGTTCCGTTTCCGTCAATTTCCGCATAGGTATCCCGATAAACGGAGCAAAGCTTAATCTCTCCTGTCCTCTTGTTCATAGAGGCAAGCATAATCACGTCGGAAAGTGCGCCGGCCTCCTTCTTTCCTTCCCGATTGTCCAGTCCGAAAATGGCAATCGTGCGATAGGGCTTTCCGAAGTAGGGAGAAACAAAACGCCAGAACAGAAAAAGGGCAAGAAAAAATAGAAGAAGAATCCCTGCAAATCGCAGAGCCACTCCTTTTTTCTTTCTTTTCCGAACCGGCTTATCCTCTCTTTCTCTAGCAATAGGAATCGAAATATCGCTATATTCTTCCTGCTCTCTCATAAAACTGCGGCTGCGCCTGGTTCTTCTTTTTCTGCTTTCCAATTCTTTTCCTCCCGGATTTCTTTTTTTGCATTATAGCAAACGCGTTTTATAAAAGAAAGGCGCTTAAAGAATCCTTTAAGCTAAAGAAATAAATTCCTAAACTATCATCAGAAGCAAAAGGAGGGTCATGTACGCTGTACATGACCCTCCTTTTCTTTTCGTTTCTTAACACTTCGGTCCGGCGTCCTTCAAGCTCTTTCCGAGTGTGGTATTTTCATATTTCTTAAAGTTCTTTACAAACCTTCCAGCAAGGTCTTTTGCCTTCTCTTCCCAAACTTTTCCATCAGAGTAAGTATCTCTCGGATCCAGAATCTTCGGATCCACTCCCGGAAGGGATACCGGAATCTCAAAATCAAAGTACGGAATCTTCTTCGTCTCCGCCTTGGCTACATCTCCGTTCAGAATCGCATCAATGATTCCTCTCGTATCTTTGATGGAAATTCTCTTTCCGGAACCGTTCCAACCGGTGTTCACAAGATACGCCTTTGCCCCGTTCTTCTTCATCTTCTTCACAAGCTCTTCGGCATACTTCGTCGGAGGAAGCTCCAGAAAGGCCTGTCCGAAGCAAGCGGAGAAAGTCGGCGTCGGCTCGGTGATTCCTCTCTCTGTTCCGGCAAGCTTTGCGGTAAAACCGGAAAGGAAGTAATACTCTGTCTGCTCCGGTGTCAGGATAGAAATCGGGGGCAATACACCAAAGGCATCCGCAGAAAGGAAGATGACATTTTCCGCAGCGGGAGCGGAGGAAATCGGCTTCACAATCTTATCGATATGCTGAATCGGATAGGACACACGCGTGTTCTCCGTTACGGACTTATCTTTAAAATCAAGATTTCCGGCCTCATCCATCGTAACATTCTCAAGAAGGGCATTTCTCCGAATCGCCTTATAAATATCCGGCTCCGATTCCTTATCCAGGTCAATCACCTTGGCATAACATCCACCTTCAAAATTGAAGACGCCGTTGTCGTCCCAACCGTGCTCATCATCTCCGATGAGCAGTCTCTTCGGATCGGTAGAAAGAGTCGTCTTACCTGTACCGGAAAGGCCGAAGAAGATGGCGGTGTGCTTTCCGTCCAGGTCCGTATTTGCCGAGCAGTGCATAGAAGCAATTCCCTTTAACGGCAGGAAATAGTTCATCATGGAGAACATTCCCTTCTTCATCTCTCCGCCGTACCAGGTGTTCAGAATAATCTGCTCTTTACTAGTAATGTTGAATAAAACGGCAGTTTCGGAGTGCAGTCCCAATTCCTTATAGTTCTCCACCTTCGCTTTAGAAGCATTGTATACGATGAAATCCGGCTCAAAATGCGCCAACTCTTCTTTCGTCGGTTTAATGAACATATTGGTCACAAAGTGTGCCTGCCATGCCACTTCCACAATGAAACGAACCGCCATACGCGTATCTTTGTTTGCTCCGCAGAAAGCGTCCACGACGAAAAGGCGCTTATTGGAAAGCTCTTTTTTCGCGAGTTCCTTACATACTTCCCAAGCCTTTTCCGATGCCGGATGGTTATCATTGGGGTATTCCTCCGAAGTCCACCATACCGTATCCTTTGAATTCTGATCCATCACAATAAACTTATCTTTCGGAGAACGTCCGGTATAAATTCCCGTTTTTACATCCACTGCACCAAGAGAGCTGACTCTTCCTCTTTCATACCCTTCCAGATTCTCTGCAGTCTCTTCCTGAAACAAAGTCTCATAAGAAGGATTGTGTACAATCTCAGTGGTTCCGGTAATGCCATACTTCGTCAAATCTAAACTTGCCATATTCTCTTCTCCTTTTATATAGCTTCCTAAAGGATGGAAACTTCTTCCCCGCTGTTCCGCACAAGGCTCTATCTTTCTATCCGAATCCAAAAGCTATACAGTTTGAAATATTTAATTGTTTAAGTTCTAACATACTATATTATACATAGTTCTTTTAGAAAGTCACGCAGAAGAAAAAAAGGATTCTCCGGACTGAAACCGAAATCCTTTTTTTCCTTCTGTCTTTTCTTAACGCAACTTGAACTTGTCAATCAGACCATTCATCATATTGGCCTGCGCAGAGAGCTCTTCCGCCGTTGCGGCACTCTCTTCCGCTGTCGCGGAATTGTCCTGTACCACTGCGGAAATCTCCTGAATGCCCTCGCTAAGCTTTCCGATACCGTCGGACTCTTCTTCCGATGCTCTGGAAATCTCCAGAATCAGGTCATTCACCTGGTTGGTACTATCCGAAACGGAATGCAGCGCTTCCGCCGTCTCTTCCGTAAACTTCGCACCCTTTTGTACTGCACCGATGGTTTCCTCAATCAAAATGGACGTATTCTGTGCAGCTTCCTGTGACTTCTTCGCAAGGTTTCCGACTTCATCCGCTACAACCGCAAAACCTTTACCGGCTTCTCCTGCACGAGCCGCCTCGATGGCCGCGTTCAGAGACAGGATATTCGTCTGGAAAGCGATGTCGTCGATGGTCTTGATGATCTTGCTGATTTCCTTCGATTTTTCCGTAATTTCTTCCATCGCACCCTGCATATCCGTCATCTTCTGATTGCTGGTTTCAACATGGGTACCGCTGAGCACACCAAGCTCTTGTGCCTTCTCCGCTTGTTTTGCCGTATGATGAATCTGCTTGGAGATTCCTTCCATCGTGCCGGAAAGATCGGAAATAGAAGATGCCTGCTTCGTTGTACCTTCCGAGATGCGCTGTGCCATCGAGCTAACCTGTCCCGCACTGCTCATCACTTCAGAAGAAGAAATCTGCACGTTCTTTAACGTACTGTTCAGACTCTTCGAGATTTCCTGCAAGGAAACAAGAATCGGGCGGAAGTCTCCCTTATAGTTTTCATCTTCCGTGAGTTCTTCGCCAAAATCTCCGCTGGAGAAAGCGCCGAGTTTCTTCTGTAAATCCGATACCACATAGGTAAAGCGCTCTATAATCCGATTAAAACTCTGAATCAGTTTTCCGATTTCATCCCTGTACGGATACGTTATCGCTATATTGAAGTCTCCATCGGCAATCTTATCACTTTCCTTGGCAAGCTTTCCTAACGGCTGCAAGGACTTCCGTAAGGTCAGGAAAATCACGAGCTGAATCAGAATGAATCCTATCACTTCCGCCATCACAAGAGTGAGAGAAAGCTGATTCTTGCCTGCATTATACATATCCAGACTCATCGCGGACTGCACATACCAGTTTGTACCGTAGATAGAAAGCGGCGCAAAGTACCGCACTCTGTATTTATCGATCACATGGAAAATTTCATTTTTATCGAACTGACTCTGAATATTGTTCTTGAAGTTATCCACACCGACATAATCGGAAAGATTCTTGCCTACCGCATCCGGATTGGAACTGTAGACGAACTTACCATCATGATTGATGACGTCATAGAAGGTCTTCGCCCCTTCTCCCGACTTATCCTTTCCGAGAGCATTGAACATCTTCACATTCAGATCTACAACGATAACCCCTTTAAATTCATCGTTGTGTAAAATGGGAACGACCAATACGAAGATCGTTTCTCCTGTGATAGAGGAAACAAACGGGTCCACCACAAAGCTCTTCTTTTCCGTGGCTGCCTTTGTATAGTACTCTTCTCCGCCGTTTCCATAGAACTTGTACTCCAGGAATTTAGAGAAGCGCTTATTCTCGTCGCCGTTATCCCTTCCCAGATACATAGCATATTCCGGCAGATTCTCCTGAAAAGCATTCGGCTCAAAAAATACACCTGCTCCCATGATGTTCTCGTTGTGTCGAATCATTTCCCAAACAGAATCCAGAAGATATCTCTCTTCATAGGAACGGGTCGGGGTTAAAAGGATGGAATCCTTTACCACACTCGGTACGGAAGCCGCAGCATTATCCGTGCCGGAATACATCGTTTCCAAATGGTCTTCCACCGCCCTCGCGGCACGCTCCGCATCTGTGATGGACTTCTTTACCTTCTCCACGTGCATGGACGTTGTAGACTGTAAATAAGCCTGATTCACATTTTCAAAGGAGCGACCGGCAGCCCCTAAAATGACCACATTCATTAAAAGAAAAACAACAACCATCGAAATGCAAAGAATCGAAGAGATTCTTCCGGAAAGGCTGAAATTTTTCCAGGAAAAGCCACCCTTTTCCAACTTTCTCTTTTCTTTCACTTTCTTAACCATTTTTCCTCCTTGAGTACGTACTCCTTCTTACGCTATTTTTATCGGCAGCTTTTCCTGTTTCTATTACGAAAGTTTGAGAATGTTTGAACAAGCGGAAAAAAGCACAATAAAGAGAGAAAAGCATAAGAAAAAAAGCAGGCCTGGCCTGCTTTTTTTCTTCCCGTCCGGCGGGTAATGTTCTATTGAATCCGCGAAGGATTATTCTATGCTTTCGCCGCAGCTTTCGGCATACGCCTTCAAAGCATCCTTCTGCTTCTTGTTTAACTTCTTCGGGGTTTCCACCACAATCGTTACAAACTGATCTCCACGAATCTTCGGATTCTGTAAAGAAGGAACGCCCTTTCCTCTTAAACGCATACGGGTTCCCGACTGTGTCCCCGCCACAATCTTCAGTTCTACCGGCCCGTCCACTGTTTTCACAATGGTGCTGCCGCCGAGGGTCGCCTTCGGAAAACTGATGGCTTCCGTGGAATAGATGTTCGTTCCCTGTCTCTTAAAGAACGGATGGTCGCTTACAGAAACCTCTACTAAAAGATCTCCTCTCGGTCCACCGTTCACCCCGGGATCTCCGCCACCGGTCCGACGAATAACTTGTCCATCATCAATTCCGGCAGGAATGGCAATCTCCATGGTTTTCTCCGTGTTGATATAGCCTTCTCCCTTACAATCCGGACATTTCTCCTTGATAATCGATCCGGTACCGTGACACTCCGGGCAAGTCGTAACCTGCTGTACCATACCGAAGATACTCTGTTGCGTCATCCGAACCTGTCCGCTGCCGTTACAACGCGGACAGGTGGTTTTTTCCGTTCCCGGCTTTGCTCCCGATCCGTTACAGGTTTTACAGGTATCTTTATAGCGGATTTTGACATTCTTCTTCACACCCTTAATGGCGTCATCAAAAGTGATTCGAATACCAAGACGGATATTGTCTCCCTTTTCCGGCATATTTCCACGCCGTCCATACCCTCTTCCTCCGGAGAATCCGCCTCCGAAGAAATCGGCAAAGATATCGGACATATCCATATTTCCAAAATCAAAACCGCCAAATCCCGAACTTGCACCGGCTGCGGAATTGGGGTCGAAGGCGGCATGACCATAGGTGTCATACGCCTTCTTCTTCTCCGGATCCGACAGAACCGCATAGGCTTCAGAAGCCTCCCGGAACTTTGCCGCAGCCGTCTCATCTCCGGGATTTGCATCCGGGTGGTATTTTTTTGCAAGCTGCCGATATGCTTTCTTTATGGTCGCCTCATCGGCATTCTTGTCTACCCCCAGTACTTCGTAATAATCACGCTTTTCTGCCATCTTGATCTATCCCCTTATACTTCCTTAAAGTCTCCGTCGACAACATTGTCATCGCCGTTTCCGCTATTGTTCGAGCCTGCGTTCTCCGTTCCCGAAGACTCTCCCGCGCCGGCTGCACCTGCTGCACCAGCTGCGCCCTGTGCCTGCTCATATACCTTTGTGAAAAGGGCCTGAGAAGACTGCATAAGCTTTTCCTGTGCCGCCTTAATCTGTGCCGCACCGTCCTTTGTGATGTTTTCAAGCGGATTTGCTGCGAGAACATCCTCCAGAGCCTTCAAGTCCGCTTCCACTGTAGCCTTATCATTGTCGGAAATCTTATCTCCCACTTCCGTCAACGCTTTCTTAGTCTGGAAGACGATAGAGTCCGCTCCGTTTCTTACCTCGATAGCTTCCTTCTTCTCTTTGTCCGCTGCCTCATACTGTGCGGCTTCATTCACTGCCTTATCGATATCTTCCTTCGACATACTGGAGCCGGATGTAATGGTAATATGCTGTTCCTTTCCGGTTCCCTTATCCTTTGCGGATACATTTACAATACCGTTTGCATCGATATCGAAAGTAACTTCAATCTGAGGAACGCCGCGCTGTGCCGGAAGGATACCGTCCAGGCGGAACTGTCCCAAAGTTTTATTATCTCTTGCAAACTCTCTTTCACCCTGTACGACGTGAATGTCCACAGCAGTCTGATTATCAGCCGCGGTAGAGAAGACCTGAGATGCTCTGGTCGGAATGGTTGTGTTTCTCTTAATCAACGGTGTAGCAACGCCTCCGAGTGTTTCGATAGAAAGTGTAAGCGGTGTTACATCGAGAAGAAGCACATCACCCGCACCGGCTTCTCCACTCAGCTTTCCGCCCTGTACAGCGGCACCGAGAGCCACGCACTCATCCGGGTTCAGGTTCTTAGACGGCTCTTTTCCGGTGAGCTGCTTTACCTTCTCCTGCACAACCGGCATTCTGGTGGAACCGCCAACCAGCAGAACCTTTCCGAGATCGGAAGAAGTAAGACCGGCATCATGCAGAGAATTCTGTACCGGAACGGCGGTTCTCTCTGTCAAATCCGAAGTCAACTCTTCGAACTTTGCACGAGAAAGCTTCATATCGAGATGCTTCGGACCTTCAGCCGTTGCGGTAATGAACGGAAGGTTGATGTCTGTTGTTGTTGCGGAAGAAAGCTCTTTCTTTGCCTTCTCTGCCGCTTCCTTCAGACGCTGTAAAGCCATCTTATCCTGGGAAAGGTCTACTCCCTCGGCTGCTTTAAATTCATCTACAAGCCACTTTGTAATACGATCGTCGTAGTCATCACCGCCAAGGTGTGTATCGCCGTTCGTAGAAAGCACTTCGATAACCCCGTCACCGATATCGATAATGGATACATCGAAGGTACCGCCTCCTAAGTCATAAACCATGACCTTCTGCTCGGACTCATCTTCCAAACCGTAAGCAAGAGCTGCCGCTGTCGGCTCGTTAATGATTCTTTCTACGGAAAGACCGGCAATCTTACCGGCATCCTTTGTTGCCTGTCTCTGCGCATCGTTGAAATAAGCCGGAACGGTAATAACCGCCTGCGTTACTTTCTCACCCAAATAGCTCTCGGCATCCGCCTTTAACTTCTGTAAAATCATAGCGGAAATTTCCTGCGGCGTGTATTCTTTTCCGTCGATGGAAACTTTATAATCGGTACCCATGTGTCTCTTGATGGAAGAAATGGTACGATCCGCATTGGTTACCGCCTGTCTCTTTGCCGGCTCACCGACAAGTCTCTCTCCATTCTTTGTAAATGCCACCACGGAAGGTGTTGTTCTCATGCCTTCGGCGTTTGGAATAACAACGGGCTTTCCCCCTTCCATAACGGCTACACAGCTGTTCGTTGTTCCTAAGTCAATTCCTATAATCTTACCCATAATCGTACTCTCCTTTTTCTATGCTAAATTTGATTTCTTGCCTTCATTTATGGAAAAAGCTCTTTTACAAGCTCATTCGTCTGTATTTATACCGATTCTTCTTTACTACGGTTCTTTCGCTTGATTCTCTTTTTTACCTTGATTCTCTTTTTTCGCCTTACTTCTTTACCTTTACCATGGAATGACGAACCACATTGCCTCGGTAAGTATAGCCTTTCTGTAAATCTGCCGTAACGGTATCCTCTTCGGCGTCTCCGTCTTCCTCCGTCATCACTGCATTGTGAAGTGCCGGATCAAACTTCTGTCCTACCGCCTCGATCGGTCGGATATCACAATCCGCAAACATTTTCTGGAACTGTTTATAAATTCCCTCGATTCCCTTTACAAAAGGATCTTCCTTCTGTTCCTCGGAAATATGTTCCAAAGCTCTCTCGAAATTATCTACAATCGGAAGAAGGTGCTCTATAATGCTCTTCCCTCCGAGCTCATACATCTGCGTTTTCTCTTTCTCGGAGCGCTTACGGAAGTTTTCATACTCGGCAAGCGTACGGAGATACTTGTCTTTCAAAGCGGCGAGTTCCGCACTCTCTCCATGGTCTTCCGAAGACGCATCGGCTTGGTCTTCCGAAGACGCTTCGGAATCTATCGTCTCCTGTGTTTCCCCTGCGGCATCGGCTTCGCTTTCTTCCTTCGATACCTCCTCCGGATGCTCTACCGCACCCTCGCTTTGCATCCTATCCTTCTCTTCCTCATACGCTTCTCTATGCTTCTTTGACACAACTCTCTCCTTCCTCTATAGCAAGGGAACTTCTTCCATTTCCTGAATCAAACGGTTCAGGGTACGAAGTACTTTCTCGTAATCCATCCGTTTCGGTCCAATCACACCGATCGTACCGTGCATACCGTTTCCCAGTTGATACTTCGCTGTAACCAGTGCACAGTCCGCCATATCCTTCATCGGACTGTCTTTTCCGATATAGACCTGTATGCTCTTGTCTTCCTCTTTCTCTTCCGCCTCTTGCAGGAGCCCGGCAAGTTCCTCTTTCGATTCCAAAGCGAAAATCAGCTTGGAAGCATTCTCGGAATCCGTCAGCTCCGGATACTTGAAAATGTTGGTCGCGCCGGAGGTATAAATCTCCAAATCCTGCTCATCTGTCCGTAAGAGCTGCTCCAACTTGGGAAGAAGAACTTCTATCACTTTGCTGTGCTTGGTTCTGTCCAAAAGAGCACGGACATGTTGTTCATTCAGCTCTTCCACCGTGTGCCCGGAAAGGACGTCGTTCAGAAGAAGATTGATGGATAAAACCGAACTCTGCTCCAGGTTCTCTTCGCAATTCACCGTTGTCGTCTTAATGATATTGCCCTGGAACATCAGAAGAAGTAAAAGCTTCCCCTCTTCTACCTGCGAAATCTGTAAAAACTTAATCCGGTTCTTCTCCATCCTCGGACCGGAAACCAAAGCCGTATAGTGTGTGTCGCTGGCTATATTTCGAACAAGAGACTGCAAGGCGGATTCCAGTTTTTCAATCCGTTCAAACATCGAACTCTTTACTTCGGATAAATCCCGCTCCTGCTTCTCCATAAGCTGGTCTACATAAAAACGATACCCCTGGTCTGAAGGAATCCTACCCGCGGAAGTGTGGGGCTGCAAAATGTAGCCCATCTCCTCCAAATCACTCATCTCATTCCGAATCGTCGCTGAACTCAAATTCAATCCGGAGTATTTACTAATGGTTCGGGACCCGACCGGCTCACCGGTCTCTAAATAGTTCTTGATTATCGTTGTTAAAATAATTAGTTTCCTCTGATCCACAAGACCACCTTCCTCCTTCCTGTATTTTGTTGGCACTCATATATAACGAGTGCTAACACATGTTCATAATATACCCCTTGGAAAATAGAATGTCAAGAATTTTCCGAGGGGGATTTGTGAATTTCCTATGAACGAATTTCGATGACCTTTCCCAGAATACTTTCCGGAAGAACCTTCTCCGCATATACGGTAAAAATTTTTCCGCTAAGAAGAGAATCTTCTTTTGGAATATAGTAGCGAACGTACGTCTCATCAAAACCGGTATAGTAACACTTTCCTTCTATTTCCTGCTCTTCTTCAATCAGCACTTCTCTTTCCTTCCCGATAAGCTTTGCCCGAAACCGTGCAGAATCCTCTTCCGCGAGGGTCAGAAGAATGCGGGAACGTTCCTTCTTTACGGCCTCCGGAATCTGCTCCGGCATCTCATCCGCACGTGTTCCCTTCCTCCGGGAGTACTTAAAGATATGCATATCATAGAATCCGATTTCCTTGAGAAAGGCTTTCGATTCCTGAAAATCCTCTTCCGTCTCTCCCGGAAAACCGACAATCACATCCGTTGTAATCGCTGCGAGAGGATAGACTTCCCGGATACGATTGACCGCCTCTCTAAACTCTTCCTTGGTATAGTGCCGGTTCATTCTTCTAAGCGTTCTCTCCGCCCCGCTTTGTAAAGAGAGGTGAAAATGCGGACAGAAAGCATCGATTTCCTGTAAGCCCCGCATGAACTTCTCCGTAATGACTCTGGGTTCCAAACTGCCCAGACGAATCCGCTTGATTGTCGGAAGACACGCTATTTCCCGTATTAAGTGAAGCAGTGCTTCTCCGCTTTCCTCCATGCGACTTGCTTTCTCATAGGAAAGATTCCGGAAATCCAGGCCATAAGAAGAAAGATGAATTCCGGTAAGCACAATCTCCTCTATGCCCTGTTCTCCGATTCTTCGAATCTCTTCCAGGCAATCCTCCACCTTCCTGCTGCGAATCCGCCCTCTCACATAGGGAATAATGCAGTACGCACAAAACTGATTGCATCCATCCTGAATCTTCACAAAAGCGCGACTTCTTTCCAGCGGTTTCTTTAAGGAAAGCGCCTCATACTCTTCCTCCCCTCTTCCCTTTGGAAGATACGCTTCGATTGCCGTATCATTTTCCCGCATGGCAGCATAATAGGCCTTGATGCGCTCCACAATCTGCCCTTTTCCGCTGTTTCCGATAAAGATATCCACTCCCTGCTCTTTTTCCAGTTCTTCTTTCTTTCCTTCCACGTAGCAGCCGCAGGCAATCACCAGGGCATCCGGATTCCGTTCCTTCGCCTGATGAATCATCTGTCGAGACTTTCGGTCCGCAATATTGGTAACGGAGCAGGTATTGATGAGATAGATATCCGCCTCTTCGTGAAAGGGCACTAAAATTGCTCCTTCTTCGAGTATTGCCTCACTCATTGCCTCCGCCTCGTAGGAATTGACCTTACACCCTAAGTTGTGCATAGCAAAACGCAATCCCTTCAGTTCCATTGTCTTTTCCTTTCTATTTCCAAAGCGTCCTTTTACTTGACTTTAAAATACTTCCTCACTACAATAATCTCATCATTTGAAAGGAGAGTTGTCTTATGAAAACGGTTCGCATTTCCCTGAATTCCATTGATAAAGTGAAGTCCTTCGTAAACGACCTGGTACGCTTCTCCGACGTGGATTTTGATCTTGTTTCCGGTCGGTATGTGATTGATGCCAAGTCGATTATGGGAATCTTCTCCCTGGATTTGTCCAAACCCATCGATTTGAACATCCATGCCGATGAAAGCCGTATGGACGAGATTGTAGCCACACTGAAACCCTATATTTTAGAAGCATAACTCTCTGTATCTTAACGGAAAGCGCTTTGGCTTACAAGGTTTTTAAGAAGTGCATGGGAACATGCACTTCTTTTCTGTGCAGGCCGGATTTTATAAAAAGAAACTGAAGACCCTTCAACCTCTTTCTCTATGCGGAAAGCGGTTGAGACAGAACAGAAAGATTAGAGACTGTATGGAATATCAAGCATTTTTAATTAAGTACGCGGAAATCGGCACAAAAGGAAAGAATCGCTATGTCTTTGAAGACGCCCTGGCAAAAGATATCCGCATGAAACTGAAACGGGCCGGCGGAGAGTATGCCGTCTCGAGAGAACGGGGCAGAATCTACGTCCATGTGAAATCGGAACATTACGACTACGAGGAATGCATTGATGCGCTCCGTCATGTTTTCGGGATTGCCGGCATCGCTCCTATGGTACAGCTTCCCTATTCGGAGGATTTTTCCGTCCTGGAAGAGGCGGTCCTCTCTTATTTTCGTTCCGCATACGGTGATGCCCCTGTTCGCTTCAAAGTCGAAACGAGACGTGCGGAAAAGGCATATCCCATGACCTCTCCGGAAATTGAGCAGGAACTCGGCCACAGTATTCTAGAGGCTTTTCCGAACGCAAAGGTGGATGTGCATAAACCGGATGTCAAACTGCGTATCGAAATCCGACAGTTCATCAATATTTACGGAAAAATCATCCCCGGACTGTCCGGCATGCCTCTCGGGACAAACGGAAAGGCCATGCTTCTTCTCTCCGGAGGGATTGATTCCCCTGTTGCCGGTTTCAAGGTTGCTAAGAGAGGTGCACTGATTGAAGCCACCTATTTCCATGCACCGCCTTACACCAGCGAACGGGCGAAAATCAAAGTGATGGACCTGGCGAGACAGCTTTCCACTTACACCGGTCCCATTATGCTTCACGTCGTGAATTTCACGGAAATCCAATTGGCGATTTATGATCGTTGCCCGCACGATGAACTGACTATCATTATGCGCCGTTACATGATGCGGATTGCCGAGGCGCTTGCCTATAAAAACGATTGTATCGGTTTAATTACCGGTGAATCTATAGGACAGGTCGCATCCCAGACCTTGCAAAGTCTGGTATGTACAAATGAAGTCTGTACTCTACCGGTTTATCGTCCGCTCATCGCTTTCGACAAGCAGGAAATTATCGATGTTGCGGAAGAAATCGGCACTTACGAGACTTCTATCGAACCTTACGAGGATTGTTGCACCATCTTTGTCGCAAAACACCCGGTCACAAAACCGATCGTCGAGAAGATTCGGAAGTCGGAACTAAAACTTCTGCCGGAAATAGACGCCATGGTGGAAAAGGCTGTTCAGGAGACCGAAGACATTTTGATTCGAAAAGAAAAGGGGCTGTAACACAGCCCTTTTTCTTTCTCAGGTCTTCTTTATATTTTCTTTACCACAAAGCTGTGCCAACCGCCATCGCTCTCTTCTTCCACGATGGTAAACTCTTTTTGTGCTTCCAGTGCTTTCCGCACATCCCCCGCTTTCTCTTCAATGATTCCGGAAGTGATAAAAACACCTCCCTTTTTCAGAAAAGAGGGGACAAGCGGTGCAAGGGCAATGATAACCGGCGCGAGAATATTCGCGAGTACAATATCGAAAGGCTCCTCCCGGAAAAGTTTCTGTAAGCGCTTTGCGCTTTCTTCTTCCCCTAAGATATTCTCTATAAAAAGATGGAACTGCTCTTTCGAAAGCGCATTTTCCGTAAGATTACCGGCCACAGAATCCTCCGTAATCGGGTCCAGGTCCGTCGCAAAAACCTCCAGCGCACCCATCTTCAATGCGGCGATACCGAGGATACCCGACCCGGTACCGAGATCCAGTACACGCTGTCCCTCTCTGCTATATTTTTCGAGAGCCAGAAGGCAAAGCTTCGTGGTTTCATGCTGCCCCGTTCCGAAGCTTGTGCCGGGATCCAACTTAATCAGCACTTCTCCTTCCTTCGGATTGACGGACTCCCAACTCGGTTTAATCAGCACTTTTCCAACCCGAAAACTATGGAAAAAGGCTTTCCATGCATTCATCCAATCCTTGTCTTCCGTCTCGGAAACCGTAATCTTTCCGGCACCGATATCCGTATACTCTGCCATCTCCTGTAACTCTCGACGCAAATCGGAAAGGATGGCTCTGCACTCCTCTTCCGTGAAAATATTACTGCTGTTCAAACTATACGAATGATCCACTTTTTCATCCGAAAAGTCCTTCTCAACCGCCTCTTTCCGTTTCTTCTTTTCCGTATCCGGAAGAATCTCCAGGTAAAAAGAGAGCTTGGCATCCTCTCCTCCGCTTTCCTCGGGCAAAATGTCCGCAAAAATCTCTTTCGCCTCTTCTTGTGTAATGCCTTTTCCATCCTCTATTTCGACGCCTTCAATATCCCAACTGTCATATAAATAAGAGGAAAGAATATCCACCGCTTCTTCCTTCGTTTCCACAGTTATTTTCCGCCAGACCACTGTTTTTCTCCTTTTCCGCTACGCTTTTTTCCCTTCTCTTTATGCCTTATAAAATTTCCGAAGCATCGGCAGCAGTTCTTTCAGCGCTTCTATCGTGTCGGTGAGCTCCCGTTTCTCGGTAAAAAAGGAAAAAGAGAAACGAAGAGTGGAATCCAACTCTTTCGGTCCGAGACCGATGGCTTTCAACGTGCCGGAGATTCCCGGATGATTGGAAGAGCAGGCGGAACCGCTGCTGACATAGATTCCCTTCTCCTCAAGGGCATGGAGCAGCACCTCCGCTTTCACTCCATAGAAGCTTGCCGAGACAATCTGCGGTGCGGAGAGCTTTCCTTTCTCGGAATTTACTCTGACTTCCGGAAGCTTTTCCAGTTCTTCGATAAAGTAATCCTTCAGGGTATATAATTTTTCCACTTTTTCCGAAAAATCACTGTACACCATCTTCGCACTAAGCCCGATTCCGGCGATTCCCGGAATATTCAGTGTACCTGAACGTAAACCGCCCTGCTGCCCTCCTCCGAAAACAATCGGATCAATCTTGACCTTCTCATCAATATACAGAAAGCCGATTCCCTTCGGACCATGCAACTTGTGCCCGCTCACGGAGAGCAGATCCACCTTATCCTTCTTCGGGCGAAGAATCATCTTTCCATACGCCTGGATGGCATCCGTATGGAAAAGGCAATCGGGATTTTTCCTTTTAATCATCTCCCCAATCGCATGAATATCCTCTACTGCCCCCATTTCATTGTTGACCGTCATGATACTGACAAGAATCGTTTCTTTTGTAATCGCCTTTTCCAAATCGCTAAGAGAAATATGTCCTTTCTCATCGACCGGAAGAATCGTAACCGTAAAACCCTGTCCCTCTAAAAATTCCAAAGTCTTATAGATGGCAGGGTGCTCGATTGCAGAACTGATAATATGCATTCCCTGCTTCTTCTTTGCAAAAGAAGCACCGATTAAAGCCATATTATCCGATTCCGTTCCCCCGGAAGTAAAGAGAATCTCCTTCTCTTTCACCTTCAAAGTTTCTGCAATCTCTTCTCTGCTTTCCCTATAATACTGCTCCGCTTCAACGCCCATCTTATGCTTTGCGGAAGGATTGCCGTAATCCTTTAACATCGTTTCGCACATCCGCTCCGCCACCTCCGGATAGACCTTCGTGGATGCGGAATTATCTAAGTAAATTGTCCTCATTCTGTTCTTCTCCCTTTTCTGTTTGCTTTATATCGTCTCTTTACGAGTCATCCTGCCTACTTCTTCGTTTCTTTTCGTTTGTTTTTATTCCTTTATTTGTATTCCTTTATTTGTATTCCTTTATTTCTATTCCTTTATCCGCTTCCAAACTCCAGATGCATCATAAGGAGACTCAGTACGGCAATCGCAGCGGTCTCCGTGCGGAGGATACGCTTTCCGAGACTGACGGGAAGGAAGCCTTCCGCACGTGCCCGTTCTACTTCTTCCTTCGAAAATCCCCCTTCCGGGCCGATGGCAACGGCGATAGAACTTCCTTTCTTTCCTGCCAGTTCTTCCACTTTGATGAGCTGCTCTTTCGTGAAGCGCACTCCTTTTTCATTTTCATAAGGAAGGAGTTTTAAGTCCGCTTTCTCTACAGCGGAAAATGCTTCTTTCCAGGAACACACGGGAAAAACGGAGGGAATCCGCGAGCGCTTGGACTGCTTTGCCGCCGCCTCCGCGATAGCCTGCCAGCGCCCTCTCTTCTTCTCCGCCTTCTCTCCTCCGAGTTTTACAATGCAGTTTTCAGCGGCAAGGGGAAGCACATCCGTTACGCCGAGCTCTACCGCTTTCTGTATAATCAGTTCCATTTTCTCCGCCTTGGGAAGTGCCTGAAGAAGAATCAGCTTCGTCTCAAGTTCATGCAAAGCTTCCAGAAAAGAAATGGAAAGCACCGCACAGTCTTCCGTATAGGACCTGATTTTACAGTGATAATCCGCATCTTCTCCGGTAGAAATGATAATTTCCTCTCCTATTTCTCCCCGAAGCACATTCTTTAGATGATGAAAATTCTCTCCATACAGTCGAATTTCTTCTCCTGTTATCTCATTTTTCTCTACAAAAAAGTGATGCATACTTGTTCCCCGGGAATCTCCTTCTTCCGCTTCCTTTTTCACACCGAAATAAAAACGGAATGAATACCGTTTATTCGCTATCTTACTTCTTTCCTCTCCCTATGACAAGAAAAAGTAAAAAGAGACGGAAAGGATTCCTCCATAGCGGGATAGGATTCCCTTCCGTCTCTGTCTCAAAAACACCTGTGTTTCATTTATAATAGAGAATATAATGTAAAGTCGGCTCCGCTTCCTTTCCTCTTATTTCCGGACAATTAAATTGCTTTAAATGCCTCTTCCAAATCCTCCAGGATATCCTGAATATTCTCGATACCGATAGAAAGGCGCACCGTATTCTCCTTGATTCCCTGGGTAAGAAGTTCTTCCTTCGTACTCTCGGAATGGGTGGTTGTTGCAGGGTGAATCACTAAGGACTTGACATCCGCCACATTCGCAAGCAGAGAGAAGAGTTCCAAATTGTCAATAAAATCTTTCGCTGTACGCTCATCCCCCTTCACGTCAAAGGTGAAAATAGAGCCGCCGCCGTTTGGGAGATACTTCTTATACAGCTTCTCCTGCGCAGGATCTTTCGAAACTGCCGGATGCGAAACGGACTCCACCTTCGGATGCCCGGCAAGATACTCCACCACCTTTAATGCATTTTCACGATGCCTCTCCACACGGAGCGGAAGCGTCTCTATTCCCTGAATCAGAAGCCAGGCATTCAAGGGTGCGATGGCTGCTCCTTCATCACGAAGCACAATCGCTCGTAAATAGGTTGCAATGACAGCCGGTGCAGTGTCCTTTGCAAAGCTAACCCCGTGATAGGACACATTCGGTTCGGAAAGCCAAGGCCACTTGTTTCCCTTTGTCCAATCAAACTTACCGCCGTCTACCACGATTCCCCCAAGCGTCGTTCCATGTCCGCCGATGAACTTCGTGGCGGAATGGACAACGATGTCCGCCCCGTACGCAAAAGGACGAATCAGATACGGTGTTGCGAAGGTATTATCCACAATAAGGGGTAAACCGTGCTGATGACTAAGCTTCGCCCACGCCTCGATAT
Source organism: Lachnospiraceae bacterium (assembly GCA_015258095.1). Lineage (GTDB taxonomy): Bacteria > Bacillota > Clostridia > Lachnospirales > Lachnospiraceae > Oribacterium. The sequence continues at coordinate 5,533 of JABZIV010000014.1, read as the reverse complement.
CGACGACCTCTCCGTTCGGATTTCCGAGAGACTCAATATAGAGTGCCTTCGTATTCTCCTGTATGGCTTTCTCCACTTCTTTCAAATCAAACGGATCCACAAAAGTGGTTTCCACACCATACTCCGGGAAGGTATGTTTCAAAAAATTATACGTTCCACCGTAAATGTTTCTGGCACTCACGATATGGTCTCCCTTATGCGCCACCGCCTTAAAAGCATAGGTTACCGCAGCTGCACCGGAAGACACGGCAAGAGCGGCAACGCCTCCCTCCAATGCGGCGATTCTTTCCTCTAACACCCCCTGTGTCGGGTTCGTCAGTCTTCCATAGATATTTCCCGCATCCTTCAGGGCAAATCTTGCTGCCGCATGATCGGCATTGTCAAAGACAAAGGATGTACTCTGGTAAATGGGAACGGCTCTCGCTCCGCTTGCCGGATCGGCGATTTCCTGTCCAACATGAATTGCCTTTGTGTCAAAAGAAAAATTTCTTTCCGCTCTTCTCTTCTTACTCATTTTTACTTCCTCCCTATCTCTTATGCGCTAGACTTTAGCATAGGGAAAAAAACCTGTCTAATACCGGAAAATTGGATTTAGCTATAGTCTATAGCTATAACTTAGCAGATATCCTTTGTCTAGCCTTTAGCAGAAAGGCTTCTTCTTTAAGAGACGACGAATCTCTATTTTTACTCTGCCAAGCGACACATCGGCTCGGACAAAAGCTATTTTTTGTACTTTTTAAATCTGGTCTTATATAATTTTGAGAAATTGGATATTTTATCAATACCAGATTGTGTTATTATCCAAAACCATAAGATTTCGTGTTCAGCAAACGGAGGAAAAAGAAACGAGAACTTCTCCGCTTACGGCGACACAGATACTAGAAAAGAAAGAAAGCTTTGGCTTCTTTCCACAGAGACGGAGGACAGAATGAACCAGAAAATACGAAAACTTACCCTTTGCGCACTCTTTGCTGCGCTATCCTATGTCGTATTCACTTTTTTGCAAATCAAGATTCCCATCGGAACAGACGCCACTTCCGTTCACCTCGGAAATGCCGTAGTGGTCATCGGCGCACTGATTCTTGGCGGCCCGCTCGGAGGCATCTCCGGTGCAATCGGTATGGCGATTGGAGATTTCTTGGACCCGGTTTATGTGATTTATGTACCGGAAACTTTGCTCTGTAAAACCATCATCGGTTTGGTAGTCGGTCTCGTTGCACATCGAATCGGAAAGATTCAGGAACTGCATGACAGGAAGAAGATCTTTTTCTGGGTGCTCCTCGCCTCTGCCGCCGGTCTTTTTGCAAATGTCATCATGGATCCCACCATCGGCTACGTTTACAAAGTTCTGCTTTTAGGAAAATCGGCTGCAAAAGCCGCTTTCAACTTCAGTCTCTTTGCAACGGCTTTTAATGCCGTAACTTCCACCATCGTGGCTACGGCTGTGTATATGGGACTCTATCGGGTGCTGCGAAGAGAACAACTCTCTCTCGGTTAAATGCAAACGAAATATCGCCCCGCGTGATACTCGTTAAGAATAAAAAAGAACCCTTATCCTCGCGCGGGGATAAGGGTTCTTTTTTAGTTCGTGAATTCCGGTTTTCTTGCTTTACATCCGAACGGATTCTTCTCTATCCCGTTCTGTTTATTCTCCTCTTCTATGCAATCTTTTCTTTAGATAAAGTGCAGCAAAGGACAGTAGCGCATTTCCGGAGAGGATGACAACAATCCAGAATATCGTTTTCCCGATACTCTGCTCCCGTATCTTCAAAAAACTGTACGGTCCGGAAACTACCCCCAGGGCATTGAGAAGAATCATCGGAATCGCATAGAGAAGCGTTGTGAATAAGGCACTCTTTACCCATTTATACGGAGTCTCTCCTTCTTCCAGAAGAAAGAGAAAAAACGAGAGAAACGGACAGATCAAATGACTATAGATGCGTTTTCCCAAAAGAAATTCGTGGGCATATCCATTTTCCGGTGCCAAAACAAGAAGCACGACGGTAAAGGTCACTAAAAGGCAGGCAGTGGAAAGAAAACGCAAGAGGCTAAGGAAACGGTCGGGAGAAACCACTCCCCCTTTCTCCTGGAAATATCGACTGAGCACGCCTTTTCCTCCCTTGTTCAACACGGGAAGACGGAATAGAAGATACAAGAGAGACGCAACGCCACAAAGAAGATTGGAATCCGTCGTATAAAAACGAAGTGTACGAAGCCCTTCATCCATAAACGCATCCAGCACAACGATGCACTCTAAAAGCAACAATATAAAATGGAGCAAAAAAAGGATTTTCTCTTTCTTATTCATCTTTCTATTTTCTCCCTCTCTTTTCTTCTTGCCGGAACTTCTTGTAAAAAGCTAAGCGGTCATTCCATATAGAATGGACAAAACACGTCTTCTACGAAAGATATGGTTCCAATGCAGAATACAGTTCTAAAAAGCAGAGGAAAGAATAACACAAAGACGGAGAAAAATAAATAAATTTATTGAAGTTTTCGAATCCTATACAAACTGATGCGCAGAAATGACCGCCTGCACTGTGGTATTTCCGTTATAGCGATTGATTCTCGGATAATAGACGATATGCATCTTCTTCCGCTCGCCTTTCTCCTCTAAAAAAGCATCTCCATCCGTGAAATAGATTCCCTCTATCCGGTATCCCTTCCGGTCCATGAGACTCAGTTTCACTACATTGCGATGTTCCCCGAAAACTCTAAGCCCTACAATTTCCACTTCTCTTTCCGCAAAGGACGGTTTCTCATTTCCCTTTCCGAATGGCGCAAGAATATCCAAAGAGGAAGTAAACTCTTCCGTGCAGTGTGAAAAAGGAAGCATGGAATCAATCCACAGTTTTTCGACAAGGTCCTCTTCCCGTAACCGGCAATCCTCTTCCAGCTTTTCTTTTAAAAGGGGGAGGTTCTTCTCTTCAAGACTGAAGCCTGCCGCCATAGGATGTCCTCCGAAGCGGCTAAGCAATTCTTTCTCCTTTTCCAGACTTTCCGCCATGGGATAAGGCTGGATAGACCTGCCTGATCCTTTCAAGAGCCCTCCTTCCGTTTTGGTAACGACAAAAGTAGGGCGATAGAACTCCTCTTTAATTCTTCCTGCCACAATTCCGGCAAGACTCTCATGGAGCTCCGGTAAATACAGAAGCAGAACCCGCTTGCCGGCTTCCTTTAATGCAAGCTTCTTCGCCTCTTCTACCGCATTTCCCGTAAGACTCTTTCGCTCTTCGTTTAAAATTTTCAGACGTTCCGCCTTCTCCAAAGCCTTCCTGCTATCCTTTTCCAGAAAAAGAGAAATGGCCTCCATCGCGCTCTCCAGTCTTCCGGATGCATTGATTGCGGGTCCCAGCTGGAATCCCAAAGTAAAGGCACTGAGTTCTCTCTCCCCCTCCTTCCAGTAGAGCGAAAGTAAGGACTTTAAGCCGGTATTTTTCGTGTCGGGAAGCAGAGAGAGTGTCTTCTTCACCATCACCCGATTTTCTTTCTTCAGCGGCATGACATCACATACGGTCGCAATCCCGGCAAAACATAAGAGCTCCTCCAGGATTGTTTCCCTTTCTTCCCCGCTTTCCCGTTTTTCTAAGAGCATCTTCATGAGGAGATACACCACCATCGCGCCGCAAATCTCCGGGTTTTTGTACTTACTGTCCGGACGTTTGGGATTGACCACAGCAAACGCTTCCGGATACATCTTCCTCCCCTCTTCATCCACCCTCAGATCATGATGATCCGTAAGAAGAACATCCATTCCGCATTCCTTTGCAAAACGAAGCTCATCAAAAGCGGAAATTCCGTTGTCACAGGTGATAAGGAGCTGCATCCCCTCTTTTCTCGCCTCTTCAATAATATGCCGGTTTATCCCATACCCGTCATTGATACGGTGCGGAATAACATAACTGAGGCGCCCCTCCTCCGTAAATCGGGAAATGGCAAGATAGAGGATGGTTGTTGCACAAACGCCGTCCACATCATAATCCCCTACGATCCGAATCTTTTCTTTTTTCTCTATCGCCCGTTCGAGACGATTGAGGAAACGAATGCTATCCGGTAAAAATAAAGGAGAGGGAATTTCTTCTCCAAAGAGGAACTCCCGCATCTCCTCCTCCGTTTGCAAGTCTCTATTTCGTAAAATACGGACTAAAACCGGATCCAAATCCAATTTTTCGGCAAGCGCTTCAAAATCCGCCTTTTTTCCATAAATATACCAATTTTTTTCTCGCATGCGTCTCGAAACCCTTTCTCCTTCCAGGCTCATCTCTTGTCTTTTTTGAAAATCATTGTTAGTATGAACTTCCCTTTAATCGGGAAAGACTACACGAAACTATTGTAACAGAAGAGGACTACAAAATGAGAGAAAAACAGATAAAACACTACTTTAATGTCACTGCTATAGGATTCTTTGCCTATGCGCTCCTGCTTCAGTTTCTTTCTGCAGGAACGGTGCTTCTCTTAGAATCCCTCTTTCCTTCCCAAAATACGGACAGCATGTACTATGCCATGAGCATCACAGTTCTCCTCTGTCTTGGATTTCTGTCCTTTCTTTTTCGGCATTCCTATAAAGAGGAAGCTTTGGAAAATAGGGAAGCAGAGCCGGTTTCCCCCTCTTTCACCCCGCTTCGTTTCCTCCACTATTTCTTCCTCTTCTGCGGTGCACAGTGGGTTTCCGCTCTTCTCACTTCTCCGCTCATTTTCCTTTTCGAAAAAATGGGCATGGATTTGACCTACTCGGAAATGGCGGCAAAGGGAGGAAGTTTAGGCGATTTTCCTATGCTGTTCTATACCATTCTTCTCGCCCCTCTTGTGGAAGAAACGGTATTCCGCCATGTCCTCTATAAACGCTTCCGCTCCTTCGGGCGGTTTTTTACGGCCTTTGCCACTTCCTTTTTCTTTGCCTTAATTCACAGCAATTTTCTGCAATTCATCCCGGCCTTTATGATGGGTTTTGTCCTCTTCTCTATCCGCGACCGCTATGGTTTGCCCTTTTCCATCCTGCTACACACAACGAACAATGCCCTTGCCATCCTGGTAAATAATCTGGGGCAAAATAACAAGTTCATCAGCAGCTTATACGGCTTGCTTCTCCTTCTCGGCACGGTGTACGGTCTGGTATATCTCATCAAAAATCGGAAAAACTTACCTGCTCTTCTCCCTTCTCCGGAAGAAAAAAGAAGTCTGGCACTCTTTTTCCGTTCCCCTTTTCTCTGGATAGACATTCTTGTCCTTGTCGCCCTCGCTGTTCTCGTTCTCGTCCGTCCCGGAGGAAACGGTTCCGACCTTGTCAATGTCTGAGTAGCTCTTCTCCCTTTTTCTATTTTCCAAAAAGGGTTTCCAGAATGCCTCTTCCGAGAGCTGCCCCGATGTTTCCGCCGAGACGTCTTCCGATTCCTTTTCCAAATACCGCTTTCCCTACGCTATACCCGACCTCTCTTCCGATGGCACCGGAAACGGAACGGCCGACCGACTTCACTACTCTGCTTTCCGCACGGCTGCTCCCTTTTCTGTTCTTCTCTTCTTCACGCACACGCTC
>JABZIV010000013.1:376-47964 GCA_015258095.1 Lachnospiraceae bacterium | reverse complement strand
CAAAGTATAGCGCGCGGTCTCCTGTAAGCCGTAAAGGAAACGCCTTGAAGGAAGAAAACCGGCAACCAGTTCCTCTTCCGGAAAACGACACTCCACCTTCCATCTCTTCAACTCTTCCTCTGCAATGTGGTAACGGATTCCGTTTTCCTCTTTCTGCCCTTTCAGCTCTTCCCCTTCTAGCTTCTTTAACGAGAAGCGAACATCACAGGGATAATTCTCCGCTTTACAGAAGATATACTCTCCCTCCCGTTCACATTCCAAAAAAGTATCCGGTTTAGAAGGGAAAGAAGGAAGAAGCACCTTCCTTTCCTTCCTGCCTTTTTCCAGAATAAGAAAATGATTTCCCGCCTTCGGGCAGAGAATCCACCTTCCCTGATCAAAGTAGGCTTCTCCGTACTCGTCCGCAGGAAGAGAAAAATCTTCCGAAGAAAGTCCCCCAGCTTCCGGAACGACTTTATCCAAGTACAGACAGTGCGCCTTAATCGACGCATGAAGAAGAAAGCGTCCCTCAAAAACCAGCGTTTCATCCAGTTCTTCCGGATTCCCCTTTGCCGCTTTCAAAAGAAAATACTGTAAAAGGTCGTGCATACGAGCATCCCCCTCTTCTCTGAAAGAGGAAACTTTTTGGTCCAGGATAAAGAGCGGCTTCTCCATCACGGAAAAGAGGGGAGCGATGGAACTCCCCGACGCACCGAGGTAGAGGTCTGCATAGACCACTGCCGTATCCAAATCGCCTGCACCGTCATATATTCCTATTTTCTCCTCAAAAAACTGCTGCTTTAATGCCTTAAAACGGGGAAGAAATTCTCTCCGCATGGTCAAAAACGTGTTCTCCAGCAAGGGATGCGGTCTCCATAGCAGACAGTATTCCCGGTTTCCTTTAAAGAGCGTGAAAACCTCCTCCATTTTTCTAAGAAAAGACGCCGCATCCTCTAACATTTCTTCCAGACTGGTATTATAGAAACAAAGCTTTCTTCCCGCTGCAATCTTCTCCCACTCTTTCGGAAGGGGCGTCTCCTTCTTCTCGAAAGAGAGGACGCTGTCCAGCTTCGGACTCCCCAGTGTTCTTGCCTTATCCTGCACCTCTTCCGGAAGGCTTCTCGTATGGGCTTCATTTTGGGTCACAATAAAATCCACCTCTCGGTAAGCCGGAAGAAAAAGAGAGCCGAAGCTGGTTGCGCCGACACTTGTATAGTAAGGAATAAAGACAAGATTTCTCGTATACTTTTTTAAATTCGAAGAGTAGTAGCGGGGATGCACCGAGGTCACTCTGTTTGCTCCATCATACGGGTTATGAATATAGAGGATATCCGGCTGTTCTTCCTCCAGGGAGAAATCTTCCGTGAGAAGCGGAATCCCTTTCGGAAACTGCTCTCTCTCATTCCGTGGCTCGCCGAAACTTCCATCTTCTCTTTTCTCAAAATACGTAATCGGCATGACGAGTGCTTCTGAAGAGGGGTCCTGCCTCGCCGCCTGATAAACGGACGCCATGCTGTCCCACATTGACGCCTTGTAGGGCAGAAAGAGAATCAGCGTATGCACCGGCAGGCATTCTACCTCCTCTTGAATCTTCCGAAAAACGGATTCTGCCTGCCCGAGGAAATTCCGTGCCCCTTCCGGGTCTACTGTCTCCCCGGAAAGCGCAAGAAAAACGCGGTAAATTGACTCCTGGTAAGAGGTAAAGAGCCCTTCCCATTTTCCCTCTTCTCCCGCCTTAACCGGGATATCTTTTTCCACTTTCTCCATCCCCTCCTGGCAAAGCACGAGAAGAGAAATGGCAGCTTCCCCTTTTCCTTCTTCTATTAATGTTCTTTCCGTAGAATGGGCTTCCTCATAAGACTGAAGAAGAGAAAGAATCTGTTCTTTTTTTCTCTTTCGCATCTTTTATTCCTCACTGTACTTCCCGCCGGAGAGATTCCGGAAAGAAAATAGTCCGAAACGTACGAAGGACCGCCTCCGTTCCCTGTCCCTCTGCCTGAATGAGGCAGGATCCCGCAGCGAGAATCTTTTTCCGCATCTCGGAAAGCACTTCCTCCTGCTCTTTTGTACCGAGTAGCCCTTCCTCCTGTAAATACGCGGCAATCTTTTCCAGATAGGCTTCTTTCATCCCTTCCGACTGCACAAGCGTATAATCCGCATGGAATACGCCGGGTACCGTCACATAATAGCGCATATTGTAGAAGGCTTTCCCATCTTCCGGATCTTTCGGATTGATTTCATCCGTCACAAACCAAGGAAGATAGACCAGTTTTCCCGTATACTGCTTCATATTTCTACTGTAAAAGAAAGGATCTATGGAGAAGACCGGATTAAATTCATCATAAGGCGAATTCATCACGATACAGTCCGGAAGTTCCTGCGCAAAATCATAGCTTTGATACGCCGTAATGGCATATTCCTCCGGGAAATCCGCCCCTTCGTAGTGCATCTCCGTAAGCTCTCCAGTGACCGCTTTCTCATAATAGGGAATCGGCATGATTTTGCAATCCACATTTTCTTTCCGTAAGCCATCGATTAATGGGCGAAAACCGGCAAAGTCCTTTGCCCGGTGAAGAAGAAAAACAATCTGTACTTTCTGTTCTTTCCCAATAGTCTTCTTTAAATCCTGAAGGAGCAACACGGACTTGTCCGCCTCTGTCTCCCCTCTCTTCTCTGTCTCTCCGCTCTTCTCTATCTCTTCCTTCTTTGTTACTTCTTCTCCATTCTCTGCCAAAGAGGAGGCAGATTGATACCGTTGATAAAGCATCTCACAGTATCTTTCCACCAGAGAAATCGATTCCGTATCCTTCCCAATCCTCTTCTCGAGCAATCCTCCGAAGGCAATTACCGTTTCCTGCAAAGCGGCGAGAAGCGCCTGATAAGAGGAGACCTCCCCTTCCCGGAGCAGCTTCGCTCCCTTCTCTTCCTCTAAAAGAAAGCTGTCCACAATTTCTAAATATTGTTCCCGAAGGCTCCGCACCGGGGAACGCTCGATGCTTTCTTTCTTAATAAGATATTTCGGAAAAGCCTTTTCAGGAAATAAGCGGAAAACCCGCTCCTCCGACTCCAGAAAACAGGGATATCCATGATCTCCTCCCGCCTTATACTTCTTATGCCAGTCTCCATACTCGGCGCGAAGCTGCTCATCATACCCTTTCGCCACCGGAAAGCGCATTCCGCAAAAAGGAAGCTCTATCGTCTCCGCAAGAGCCTTCCTCGAACAGGCACAAATCCCGTTGGTATAGTAATAAGGGAAAATGGCGACCTTCTTTCCCTCTGTTCCGTTGAACTCCCGAAAAATCCGGTCGAAGAGGATTTTAAACTGGCTGACAAGAGACTGCCTCCGATCAAAGTGATAGTGGAGAATCTCTTCCACCTTTTTGAGAAGCGGTTCCACTTCCTCATCACTCGCCTCTTTACGTACTACATCATTTAAACTATACAGCAGGTTCAGCACTTCTTTCCGATACGCCTCTTCCTCTTCCTTATCGGAAAGCGCATCCAGTAAAAAAATATCAATTTCTACATTATAGGGGAAAGAGCCGTACTTCTCGAGTGTAGAAAGAGAACACAGCTCTTCTTTCAGTCCGACCTTCGGCACGAAACTGGCTTGACGCACATCCACTTCAAGAGCCCGGATATACAGCTCTTCCGGAAGCTCCTCTTTCGCAAAATGCAAAAACTGAAGATAGTCCTTCCGAAACATCATAATATCCAAGTCATCATCCCAGGGAATAAACTGCCCCCCTTCCCGAACCGCTCCAAGAAGCGTCCCGGAACTCAGAAAATAGGGAATCCGATGCTTCTTACAAATCGTATCGATCTCTTTTAAAACCGCAAGCTCCGCTCCCCATGCCCTTTTCATCATACCGGGAATGTAAAAGCCCTCCCTCACCTCATCATAAAAGAATTCTTTTTCCAAATGCATGGTACTCATCTTTCTTTACCGCTCCCCTTCCTAGCCCGGTTCTCCTCTCCCTCTTCCAGAATCTTCCGAAGGGCTTCTACTACTTCCTTCGTTCCCTGTCCTTCTCTCTCTCCGAAAAGGCAAGAGCCTACACCGAGAATCTTCTTTCGCATGACTTGCATTCCTTCTTCTATAGCCTTTTCCGGAAAGGACGCCTTCTCCGTAGTAGACTTCTCTTCTTTCCTCTCTCTCTCTTGTTCTAAAAATTGAGAAATCTTTTCGAGATAAGCCGCTTTCATTCCTTCCGACTGTACCAGCGTATAATCCGCATGGAATACGCCAGGGACCGTCACATAATAACGCATATTGTAGAAGGCTTTCCCGTCTTCCGGATTCTTCGGATCAATCTCATCCGTTACAAACCAAGGAATGTAGATCAGCTTACTTGTGAAGCGCTGCATGTTTTTGCTGTAAAAGAAGGGATCCACTGTCCAGGATGCATTGAACGCATCATAGGGCGAGCACAAAACGATACTGTCCGGCAACTCTTCCGCAAACGAATACTTCGTATAATCCGTAATGGGGTATCCTTCCGGAAAGGCGCCCCCCTCATCATGCGGCTCTGAAAAACTGCCGTCCAAAAGCACATCATAGTAGGGAATCGGCATAATCTTCACCTCTATCCCCTCCTCTCGGAGAAAAGCATCCACCAGGGGACGTATAGAAGAGAAAGCTTGCAGCGAGTGCGGCAAGAATACAATTTCTCTTTTTACATCCTTCTGTACAACTTCCCGCAGATTCTCCAAGAGGTGAAAAAGAGTTTTAAACAGCGTCTCTTTCTCTGCCCCTTCCTTCTCGTCCTGCTCCACTACGTGCAGACGATAGAGCAGTTCGCAATACTCTTCTAAAATCGAAACGCTTTGCTTCCCCTCTCCATACTTCCGTTCCATCCTGTTTCCTATAGAAAGTGCCATCTCTTGAAGCATACTAAGACGCGCGTCGACTTCTTCCTTCTCTCTTTTCTCATCGTATTGCTGTGCCTCTCTCGTACCTTCATATAGCATCTCTACTGCGTGAAGAATCACATCCCGAAAACTCTCTATCTCCGGTCTACACAAATCTTCGTTCGTAATATGGTAATGGAATCCCCAGTCCTCTCCTAATTCTTTTTCTATATTATTTTCCTGTTCCTTAAAATACGGATAATTATGCTCCCCACCTGCCTTCACGACTCTTCGGTAATTTCCATACTCGGAAGTTAAAAGACTCTCCCAGTTCGATGCAGTAGGAAATTCCGCACCGCAGAAAGGCAAATACTGCACACGGTGAAAGGCCTCTCGAGGGTAAGATGCGTTATGCAAAAAATAGATGGGAATGCTCGCAACTTTACTGCCCTCTTCTCCGTTAAAAAACTGATAGACTTTTTCAATCAGAACACCCACTCTTCCTTCCAACGAACTTTCTCTCGCGGAAGAAATCGAGTAGTATGCCTCTGTATCCCTTAACACTTGCAGGGACTCTTCCGAGCATGCCCCTGTTTCCCAAATTTCTCCACGAATTTGATACAAGAGCGAGAGAAACGCCCTACGCTTCTTCTCTTTGTCCTGCCAATCGGATATAGCATCCAAAGCAAAGATATCTACGAAAGCGGAGAACGGATAACCATGATACTTTTTAAAGCAATCTTCATTAAAGCGCTTCGCGTTACTGCAAACAACGGCATTCATTCCTCGAAAGCTGCTATCCTCCTCTATAGAAAGAAATTCGAGTTCCTCCGGCAATTCCTCTTTTGCAATCTTTCGAAACGCTTCAAAATCCTCTCGAAACATCATGATATCCACATCATCGTCCCAGGGAATAAAACTCGCATCTCTGACTGCCCCAAGAAGTGTGCCGTATCCCAGATAATAGGCTATCCCATGCTTTCTACAAATTCGGTCAATTTCGGAAAGGATGAGCATTTCCGCGCCCCATGCCTTCTTCATTATTGCAGGAATGTAAAAACCATTCCGTACTTCATCATAAAAGAAATCTCTTTCCAGCATCAGAGCATCTCCTCCCTCTTTGCTTTCTTCCTATTTTTCCTCTTCCGTCTGCATAGAAACGGCGTTATGTACCCCTTAACAAGAGAATAAATCTAAAAAGCACGCCGTGATTTTTTCCAATACCTGCTCTTTCTTTTCTTCCAAGAGAAAAGACCCCGCACCGGCAATCTTCTTCCGTAGGCTATCCAAGAGGGAAGCCTTTTCCTCCTCGTTAAAGCTCGTCCGTTCTTGTAAATAGTCGGAAATCTTCGCCAAATAGGCTTCTTTCATCCCTTCCGACTGTAGAATGATACAATCGGCATAAAAGACACCCGGCATCGTTGCATAGTAACGCATATTATAAGAGGCCTTCCCGTCTTCCGGATTTTTCGGATCGATCTCATCCGTCACAAACCAGGGGATGTAGACGAGCCTGCTCGTAAACTGTTGCATATTCTTACTGAAAAAGAAAGGATCTACCGACCATGCCGCATCATACTCATCATAAGGCGATTGGAATACGATGGCATCCGGAAGTTCTACCGCAAAATCATACGTACGATAATCCGTAATCGGATACTGTTTCGGGAAGTCTTCCCCTTCATAATACTCCTTCATGACCGTGCCGTCCCACGTCTTTTCATAGAAGGGAATGGGGATAATCTTCACTGCAAACTCTTCTTTCGTAAGGAGTACATCAATGAGGGGGCGCATACTCTCAAAATGCTTCACCCGCTCCGGAAGGAATACGACGGTTCGTTTGCAATGCGCGTCAATTTCTTCATACAGGGCGTCCAACTCCGACTGCGCTTCGTTCCAAAGTGCATCCACCTTCCGCTCTATCTCCGTTCTCCCTGTACCGCTTTCTCCTGCATGTCTTAGCGTTTCCTCCAGAAGAGAGTGAATTTGAAAAACGGATTCACAATACTGTTCCAATAAGTGTACAGCCGCTGCATGGTTTCCCTTCCTCTTCTCTATATAGTTTCCCAGCGCAATTCCGCTTTCCTGACAGGATAACAAAAGCGATAAACAAAGTTCGTACTCCCCATTCCGATATACGGCATAGACCTTCTCTAAAGCTTGCCGGAGCCCCTTCGTCATCTCCAAAGCATTCTCCCGAAAAGACGCTACTCTTTCCCGTTTGAGATTCTCCTTCGTGAGAAGAAACTCCAGTGTGCCGTTTTGCTTCTCCAGGTTCTCCTCCAGGAGGGCAGCATGGTCTTTAAAGAAGGGATATTCATGTTCCCCTCCCGCCTTGACTTTCTTCCGAAAATCCCCGTACACGATTTCCAACATCTTCTCGTATTCATAGGGTACCGGAAACTCCTTCCCGCAGAAGGAAAGGGACGTGCTGCGTTCAAACATGCTCTTCGGAAAAACAAGATGCTCGTCTACAATTTGAAATGGGAGATAAGCAAACACTTCTCCTCCCTTTCCATTGTTTTCCCGCCGGATACGATTCAGCAATTGATACAACTGTGGACGGAGCGGTTCATCGTAGTGAAACTGCACCCCCTGGCACAATTCAATCTTCCGTAATGTCTCCAGAAATTCTGCACTTTCCCCAACTTCCTGAAATTGGGCAATCCCAAGATAAACCTGTAAAAATCTTGTTCTTCTTTCTCTCTCTTCCTCTTCATCCGGTGAAAACTCATCTAAAGCAAAGACATCGATGCTGGACGGATAGGGAAATTCACAATACTTCCGTAACAAGTCTCCCTGAAATTGAAAGCGGAAGAATCCGATTCCACTACAGAACTTGCATACTTCTTTATTCGTGTCCGTATTCAAGAGTTGCAGCTCCGGCGGCAGCTCTTCCGGCAGTACCGCTAAGAGTTTCTGAAACTCTTCCGGCAGCATGATGATATCGATATCATCATCCCAGGGAATAAACTCTCCGCTCCGGTACGCGCCAAGCAAGGTTCCGGCACTCAGAAAATAGCGAATATGATGTTTTTTGCAGATTGCATCAATCACGGACAAGATGACAAGCTGTGCCCCCCATGCCCTCTTCATGATACTGGGAATATAGAAGCCATCTCGGACTTCATTTTCAAAAAAATCTTCTTTCATCTCCCTATTTCCCTCTTCTCTCTATAAACTTCTGTAGCTTCTGAAACACGGCATCTCCTCCCTGTCCTTCTCTCTCCCCATAGAGACAGGAACCTGCGCCAACAATCTTTTTCCGCATGATCCGCATAACGCTTTTTCTATCCATGCGCTTTGCCTCTTTCGCATCGTCCTCTAGCTTTTTCCGCTCTTTTTCCTCTTCCTTTAAGAAGCGCTTGATCTTCTCGCAGTATGCTTTCTGCATCTCTTCCGACTGCACCATCGTACAGTCTGCATGGAAGACGCCGGGAACCGTTACATAATAGCGCATATTATAGAAAGCTTTTCCATCCTCCTGACTCTTCGGATGGATTTCATCTGTCACAAAGTAAGGAATATAGACCAGCTTATTCGTATACTGCTTTAATTTTTCACTATAGAAGAAGGGGTCCACACTCCAGACCGGATTGTAGGCATCGTAAGGGGAATTGATCACGATGCAGTCCGGCAGTTCCGCGGCAAAATTATAGGTTTTATAGTCTGTTATGGCATACTCTTTCGGAAACTCCTCCCCTTCATAGTGCATTTCGGAAAGGCTTCCATCTCCCAACCGGTCATAGTAAGGAATCGGAATGAGCTTCACTTCCGTGTCTTCCCTCTCCTTTAAACGATCGATCAGCGGACGAAGGCTCGCAAAGTGCTTTGCACTGTGGGGTAAAAACACAACTTGTCTCTTCAGCTCTTTCCTCGCTTCAATGGCAATCTTCTTCAGAATGCTGCCAATGGACCTTAAATATTTCTTAGCGGTCAAAATCTCTTTCTGATTCTTTTGCTCTTTCGTACCGGAAGCGGCAGAAAGCGCTGTCAAAGCGGAATGCAGTTGGTACAGCGCTTCACAAAAGCTCTCCAAGAGTCGAACCGTTTCCGTCCCTTCTCCTTTTTGCTCTTCTATTGCATGACCAAGCATCCCTGCACGCTCCTGTAAAGAAGGGAGTGCAGAAAGGACCGTTTCAAATCGTTCTTCCTGAAAATCTTTTCGAAGCTTCTTCTCCTCCTCTAAAAAGGAATCGATAAACTGCAAGCTGAGCGTACGAAAGTTCTCTACCGAAGGTCTTTCCAGGTCTTTCTCCCGGAAGCTGTAATCAAAGAACCATTTATCCTTTAGCACTTCTTTCAGTTGTTTTTCATACTTTTTGAAGTATGGATAGCCATGCTCTCCTCCCGCTTTCACCACTTTCCGATAATCCCCGTAGATGACCTTTAGAAACGTGTCGTAATCTCTCGGTGCAGGAAGCAGATTTCCGCAAAAAGAAAGATATTTTACGCCTTGAAAAGCCGCCTTCGGAAATTTCCTTTTCGGATGATTCATCTGGAAAGGTAGAAAAGCCACTTCCTCTCCCTCCCCGTTAAATTCCCGGCAAACGAGATGGAAAAGCCGGTAGAGTTGAACGAGAAGATCTTCTTCTCCCGAAAACCGGACTTGCAACAGCTCTTCTATCCTCCGCAGTTCCTTCTGCACTGCCCTGTTTTTTTCTTTTCCCTTCTCCACCACGCTAATCATAGTAGCAAGCATCTCCAGCACTTCTTTCCGGTAGGCTTCCGCATCCGGATTCTTTGCCAGATCATCCAGCACAAAAACATCCACTCCAATCGGATAGGGATACTCGCAAAACTTTCGTAAGGTTTCCTCCCGAAAAAACATCTCCGCTACGCCAACTGCGGCAAGGTTTCCCCTCGCCGACTCCCCTCCTTTCCCAAAGGAAAAGGCAAGAGGCTTCGGAAGTTCCTCCACTGCGACCTGCGCAAATTTCTGAAAGTCATCTCGAAGCATAACCACATCCAAGTCATCATCCCAGGGAATAAAATTGCCTTCCCGAACTGCACCAAGTAAGGTTCCTGCGCTGATAAAGTATTGGATTTTATGTTTTTTGCAAATTCTGTCTATTTCGGAAAGCACTTTAAACTCTGCCCCCCATGCCCTTTTCACCATGCCGGGAATATAGAAGCCGTCTCGCACCTCATCATAAAAAAAATCTTTTGCTAATTCCATAAATTCCTCAATTCTTTCCTTATCCTAAAGGGATCCGTCCTAAAACACGCCGATTTATCCCTTCCTATTCCTCTTTCAGCAAAAATCTTCTGAAAGCGGAAACGACTTCTTTAATCCCCTGTCCTTCTTTCTCTCCAACGAGGCAGGATCCTGCACCGCTGATTTTTTTCTCCATCTGTTTCCGAACCTGGCTATTGGTAAACTCCACAATCTTCGCGAGATACGTCTTCTTCATCTCTTCCGATTGAACTATGCTTAAGTCTGCATGGAACAGCCCCGGAACCGTCACATAATGCTTCATATTGGCAAATGCCTTCCCGTCGCTTGGATCTTTTGTATCGATTTCATCCGTTACGAACCAGGGAATATAGACGAGCTTACTCGTAAACTGTTTCATCTTCCCGCTGTAAAAGAAGGGGTCTACACTCCAAACCGGGTTAAATGCATCATACGGCGCATTCAAAACGATACAATCCGGAAGCTCGGACGCAAAATCATAAGTCTTATAGTCCGTAATCGGGTACCCCCCCGGAAAGTCTGCTCCCTCGTAATGTTCCTCCGCAAATTCACCGAAGGCAAGCCGGTCAAAATACGGAATTGGGATAATCTTCACCTCGACATCGTCCATTCCCAGAAGGGCATCGACTAAGGGGCGAATACTTTCAAAGTGCTTTGCCCTGCAAGGAAGAAAAACAACCTGCCTCTTTAGTTCCTTCTTTAAACTGCCCTCAAGTTTCTTTAGAAAATAGCTCAACTGTTTCAGTTTCCTTTCTATCTCCATCCTGAGTCCTGAAGAAAGTCCTTTTACTCCTTCTGCGCCCGTAGATTGTACATCCTGAATCATTTGGTAGCCCTGATAAACTGCTTCGCAATACTGCTCCAGGAAAGAAACCGATTCCGTTCCCTCTCCCTTCTTCTTTTCAATCGCACTACCAAGCTGAATCGCCTCTTCCTGTGCGGCAGAAAGTGCCGAGAGAACGTAACGATAGTCTCCTTGCACGAAGGCTTCAAATACTTGCTGCTGCTTTTCCTGGAAGGATGCGACCATTCGGAAGACAAGGTCTCGAAAGTTTTCCACTCGTGGTCTCTCCAAGTCTTCCACTTGAAAAACATAATCAAACTTCCACTTCTCTCCTATGGCTTTCTTCAGTTTTTCCTCATTCTCAACATAGTAGGGATATCCATGATCTCCTCCTGCCTTGACTTTCTTCTGATAGTCCCCAAACTCTGCACGTAGAACGGCATCATAATCCGTAGGTACCGGCACTTCGATGCCACAGAATGGCAGTCTCTCCTCTTTTAAGAAATCTTTCTTAAAATACCAGTTCTTCTCATCAAATACCTGATCCTGAAGGAAACTCACTTTCTCTCCGCCATTCCCGTTGTACATCTGAGAAATCTTATCCATGAGCTGAAAAATCTGTGTCTTCTTTGCCTTCTTCGAATCAAAACGCATTTTAAACTGTCGCTCTACCTCACGAAGATGCCTCCGAATACCATTTTTATCCTCCTTATGAAAGAGCAGGAAAGAGGAAACCGACAAAAGATACAGAAAAAGTTCCTTTCGATCTACTTCTTCTTTAGAACTTTCCGCTAAATCATCCAAAACAAAGATATCGACCGAAACAGGATAAGGGAATTCATAATAACGCTTCAGCTTCTCCCTATCCATTTCGAGAACTGCCGTTCCTACCGCAGAAATCAAATTACAGGAATCCGGATGAAACTCCATGGTACTAAAACTGAGTTCTTCCGGCAGTTCATCCCGAACGACTGTACAAAACTTTTGAAACTCGGAGCGGAGCATACAGGTATCCAAGTCATCGTCCCAGGGAATATATTGCTTGTCCCTTACTGCCCCGAGTAAAGTTCCCGCATAAACGAAGTACTGAATATTGTGTTTTCTGCAAATTCGGTCTATTTCAGACAATACCTGAAGTTGTGCGCCCCAGGCACGCTTCACCATGCCGGGAATATAGAAACCGTCCCGCACCTCATCATAAAAAAATTCTCTACTTAACTCCATTTCTTCTCATCTCCGTTTCCAGCTGATTCTATACCACTCTTTTCGTTCTTTTCTTCCTTTTTCTGCTCTTTTCTACCCTGTTTCGCTTTTCTATACCCTTATCTTGAAAATCTCTTTTTATGCTATAAAGCGTCCTTTTCCGCCATACTGTATCCCGCCTTTACGGCAAGGCTCCTTACCGAGTCCATCGCGTCCCCATATATAGGGCTTAAAAACTGCTCTACTTCTCTCCAGGGCGTACCCGCCCGGGAAAAGGTAAAGAGTAAAATCTGTAAAACATCCACCTGCTTCGGGTCCGATTGCAACACCGCAGTGGCATACTGCACTGCTTCCCTATACTTTCCAAGCCGAAAATAAGAATCGGCAAGCATTCCGTAGACGGACAGCATTTCGGAAAGCGCTTCTTTGGAAAATACGGTGTTTTTCTCTTTCTCCTTTTTTTCGAGAAACTCGAGTAGGAGGGAAAGCACATTTTCATAGAAACCGTTCCGGTAATAGAGCATCGCGATTTGATATAGATAGTCCGTACTTTCCGGAAGAAATTCCCTTCCTTTCTTTAGCAGTTCTTCCGCATCGCAGAGAAGCGCCTGTCTTTCCGTATCAAGAACTTCCTGTCCTGCCGTCTGTCCTTCCGTCCGCTCTTCCTCACTGAGCTGATACAAGGCACGAAGATGCGCAGAAAGCGCCATAGAAAACACCGCTTTGTACTTTTCCTGCTTTTCCGGGAAAAAAGCATAGAACTTTTTGTACTGCAAAATAGCTTCTTTCCACTTTTTCCGGAACGCATACTCCATACCGAGATAGACATAAAGATCAAACTCTTCCGGATTCTTTTCCAGCTCTTTCAGAAGAAGGTTCTTATTCCGGTTCTCTTTCAGTTTCTTCGAGAGTACTTCCGCCTGATACCCGGTATGCAGTACGGTCAGATTGTTCCCGCAATTCGCGGGGCGGAAATCTTCTCCATTTGTCAAGCATAACTGCTCATGGATTGCCCTTCTGTAGCGGATGTCCTCCCGATTCCGAAAGAGACGCACCGTGCTGTCCAAAGAGACTACCTGTCCGTTCGGATCGATATCCGCAATCGCTGTACGTAGTCCGTGGACTTTCGGGTCCTTCTCCACCAAAGCGATATAGTCCTTCATCTTCTTCGCGTCCTGCTCCGAAAAATATTCATCCGCGTCAAGCATCGCAATCCAGGGATAGCGGCATTTCGAGATGGCGAAGTTTTTCGCCAGAGAAAAGTCATCCTGCCAGGGAAAGAAGTATACCTCCGCACCCATCTTTTTCGCGATTTCCACCGTTCTGTCCGTGCTCCCGGTGTCGACCACAATCTGTTCCGAAACGACAGCTTTTCCCCAGGAAAGTGCCCGTTCGATATTCTTTTCTTCATTTTTCACAATCATTGCCTGTGATATCTTCATTGCGGTCACTCCTTAAAACAACGGAAAAAACATGGAAGAACCTCCTATCCTTCCACGCTTTCCAGTCTAAACACGCGTTCCTTCGCTCTCTCCTTATGCACGATTAATTCTCCTTGTTGTTCTTGAAAATCAGACGGAACACATGGTTTCGGACTTCCGATTCTTCTCCGAGACTCATGCGCAGGAAACGAAGTCCATAGCCGAATCTTCCGTTTTCATCCCTCTTGATCCACACAACAACAAGCTTTAATTCCCGATCCATCTTGTCAAAACGATAACGGAAATGGACGATATCATCTTCCTTTAAGGCGACATCCGTCTCCATAAAAAGGCCGCCTGCACTTAAGTTTCGGATAATACCGAAGAAGTGCAGTTCCTCATCTCCTTCTTTCTCCTTCTCCTTAACAAAAGGAATCTCCATGGCGACAGAGACACGGACATCATTCTGCCTCTGTACGATTCGGAGCACTTCGCGCACATCGCATACGCCGATCCAGGGGAAAGGACTTTCCGGAAAGGCGGGGTTCTTTCGCATCACGACTTCGGAAAGCGTCACAATCATCCCTTTCTGTAAGTCATAAAAATCGATTTCCGATACAAAGCGCATATCCCGGAACTTATATCCCCGAAAATAGAGCAGAATCTCGTCTCCATTTTTCTCCACGGAGACCGGGATATTGCGATCCCCCTCCGGCCAATGCACCATGCCTTTTTTACAATCTCGTAATACCATCTCGCTCCTTCAACCCTCTATCCGCACATCCTGAAACCATCCTTCTTTCAGCTTTTTTATGTGCAATATTCCAGTATTATTCTATCGTTTTTCCTTCTCCGCTCACGCGGGAAACGTTTTAGAAATATCCATGAACAATCTTAACGTGCATTTCCTTCTCCGCCCGTGCGGAATTTTTCTAATTGTCTATCTGTCCGATACGGGAAGGCATCATCATCTGCATCGAAAGAAGAGATAGCAGATTCTGGAAGCTCTTCTTGTCTATCGTCACTGTGGAATCGTCTCCATCTCCTGCCGCAGCTTCCCTTGTCTTCCCCTGTAAAAGCGCACCGGTAAGGAAGGACTGCATCACGCCGGAGAGAAGAAGGGAGTTTCCTCCACTGCCGTTCAGACCGGAAAGGGCGGAAAGACCGCTTCCGCCTGCCCCCTGACTACTTCCTCCCAAAAGAGAGGAAAGGCTTGTCATGGTGGATAAGGTCTGGCTTAAACTCGAGGAAAGGTCTCCTCCCGCGGTTGCCGCGCCAAGGCTCCCCTCGGCACTTGCATTTCCTTTATAGCTAAAATGGCTCATTACGCGATTCGCACCGTCTCCTAAATCCGCCATAATCTTCTTCACATAGTTCTGCGTCTCCTTATACGGCGGAACTCCGCCATATTTCTTTACCGCTCCCGGTCCTGCATTGTATGCCGCGAGGGCAAGGGGCACCGAGCCGAAACTCTTGATATTGTCCCGAAGGAGCTTTGCTCCGCCCATGATGTTCTCATACGGGTCAAATGCATTCTTTACTCCCAGGGTCTTCGCCGTTCCGGGCATCAGTTGCATAATCCCCTGTGCTCCGGCATGGGAAACGGAGTTCGTGTCAAAGTTCGACTCCGCCTTTGCTACAGCAAGAAGAAGCGACTTGGAAACCCCGTAGGTTCGACTCGCTTCATCAAAAATCGGCTCATACTGTGCCGCCCGGCTCGGAAGACTCGCGGTCTTACGAACCGTGTTTCCCGCACTTGCCGCAGCCGATAAAACACTCTGAAAACTTCCTGTAGCGGAGGTCTTTGCACTCTGTGTAATCGGATTGTTCTGGATTCCCCTTACGACTCCCTGTATTCCACTCTGTAAAGGAATTGCATTTGCCATGCCGATAAACTCCTCTTTCTATATCTTTTTTGAAATAAGCTTCTTCAAAATAAACTCATATTAACAATAGTCTATCGACCATGTCTATAAAATACATAACTACTTTTTCTGCACTCTTCACAGAAAAAGAGTGCCCTACCCGGCTCCGAAAACACTCCTGCCGGATAAAACACTCCTGCTAAAACTTTCTTGATGAAACTTCCTTAATGAATCTTTCTTGAGCAAACTTTCTTGATGAAACTTAATATACGGCGCCATCCGCTCCCAAGCGTCTGCCTTCCACCTTCGTGTTACTGAGCATCTCTCCACTCGCATTGAAGTAGTAGGTCTTTCCGTTGATCCCCTGGAATCCGGTCTGCATCACCCCGTTTTTATCCATGTAATACCAATGGTTATTCCACTTCAGCCAACCGATCTGCATCCTAGCCCCCAGGTCTTTATTCAGATAGAACCAGCTTCCATGGGCATTTTTCCACCAGCCGGTATAGCGATAGCCGTCCATCCCGAAATAATACCAAAGGTCCGGTCCCATTTGCAGCCAGGTGTTACTGATCATTACGCCGTCCTGCTTAAAATAAGCAAACTTATCCGTCTCTGTCTGCACCATTCCGGTCTCCATTGCCCCGGTTCTGCCGTTTAAGAAAAACCATTCTCCGTTCCGATTGAGCCAACCGCGCTTCACCTTACCGTCTCCGTCGATAAAGTACCAGTGTCTTCCGACATAGCGCCAGGAATTCGGCATCACCCCGTTTCCTTCTTGAAGGAAGTTTTCGATATTGTCCTCATCGTCCGCGTCTTCGCTGTCCGCCTTCGGCTGTTCCACTTCATCGGTCGTCGCGGTCACATACTGTCCTGCTCGGATATATTTCTTATCTTCTTCGGTGAGCGGAGCCGCCTTCACCTCATAATAATAGGTCTTTTTCAGGTCTTTCATCTCCTGAGCGAAGTCCAGAAAAGAAGTTTTTACTCCAGTGTACTCTTTAATCAGCTGATTGTCTCCATATAGGGCGACCGTATAGGACGGAGCAAAGCGTACTTTCTGCCAGATTCCCATGGTATGGGCATGATTCCACGCGGCATACGATACATTTCCGAGAACCATCTGGGGAATGTAGTCCACCTGCAAAAGAAGCTTGTTCCCGGCGACTTCTCTCGCCTCAACATAATTGGCTCCGGTGACTTTGACCTTTCCCCGGTTCAAGCTCTTCGCAAATACCTTTCCGGTTCCCGCCTTTAAAAGAAGCTCCACGCGTACCTTCTGTCCCGGTACCCACTGGTCATAGCTCTTCCGGTAATGCGTATCCGCAAGCTCCACATAATTGGTCTGCACTCGTACCTCCGGCGGTACGATTTCTTCCTGCCCGCCGAATTGACTGGTGAAAACCACTTCCACCGACTCTATCACGGAAGAGTCCGCCGCCCTTACCTTCTTATTGGAAAAAGAAATCAAAAAGATCCAGAAAAGGAGAAGAAACACAATGACCTTCTCCATCCCTTTTAAAACACGAAGTTCCTGCGCTTCCTTTCGCATCGCTTCTTTTTCTTCCATTCCCATCATCGGATGTGCCTTCCCCTGCACTAGCTTTTTCATCATTTCCTCCTCTTTTTATCTTGTAAAGCTATTTTGATCCAAGATGCCGTCCGCATTCAGCGGGAAACCGTCCACGGTCGTACTGCGAAGCATTTCTCCGCTGTCTTCCCGAAAATAATACCAGTTGCCGTCGATACTCACCCAGCCTGTTTCCATCGCGCCGTTCCGATTGAGATAGTAGGTTTTCTCATTTCGTACGACAAAGCCGGAGAACATCACGCCTTCCAGCGCATTATCCAATTCATTTAAGTAGTACCATCTTCCCTGATCGAAGAGCCAGCCTTTGTGCATCTTTCCATCCGGGTCCATATAGAAGTAGCGTCCTTGAAGGTTATGCCAACCGCCGGGGAGCATCTCCCCTGCGACGCATCCGTCCCCTGTCTCCGTTTCCGGAACCAGATAGTACCAGTTTCCATTATCTTTCACCCATCCCACAGCCATACTGCCGTTCAGATTGAAAAAATACCATTTATTGTTCACTTTCTGCCAGCCGGTAACCATCGTACCGTCCGGAAGAAAGTAATACCAATACCCGTTGATGCGTCCCCAACCGGTTAGAAGGGAGCCGTCGGGCTTCCGGTACACATCCTTTTCGTTCAGCTTATCCCAGCCGATTTTCTTCTCCGTACCGAAGGTCACGCGGTCTCCTATCCTGCCTTTTCCGTCCGACACATCCCGTTCATCGATTTGCAGCTCCGAGGACTGCACAAATTCACTGTTTCTGGCAATTTTCTTGTCCGCTTCATCCTTAAAAATCGTTTTCACCTTGAGCATATAGCGTCCCGCTCTGGTCATGTACGGATAAAAGTTATACTGGTTTCCCGCATAGCGCTCAATCTCATGGATTCGATTGCCGTTTCGGAAGAGTTGTAAAGAATAATTTCCGGAGTCCACCTTTCCCGGATTCCAAAACGCCATCCCGAGGGTCTTTTCATTCCAATCCACCGAGGTCGGTGCGTCATAACTTCCCCTTACACCGCGTAACTTCACGGTAAGAACGAGATCGTCTCCTTCCCGCTTTGCGGAAATATAATACCCTCCCTCAATATGAAAAGCGGAAGCCTGATAAGCGGCGAGGAAGAAATAATTCGAGACATCTACAGGAGTCAGGGTAATCACCATCTGGAGTTCGTCGCCGATGGAAGCGAAGGGCACCTGTCTTCCGCCCCACTCTGCATGGGTAATGGTGAAAAGGCTGCTCTTTGCCCCGACACTCACGGTATGTTTTTCCGTCTGTGCCGCTTCAATCCGGATATCTCCGGGCGGGTCTCCCGACTCGAGTCCCGAATAGATATTGATGCGGATATTTTTTATGGAAGCGGAACCCGCCATCGCTTCTCCCCGGAAGAAAAGGACGAAAAAAAGGCAGAGGAAAAATACCGCCTGCCCTTCTAAAAAGAAGCGTAGAAGCCCGTCTCTTTTTCTCGAAAAAGAGTGAGCCGCCCGCACATTCGTCTTCTCTCTATTCTCTTCCTGCATTCTCTTCATTCTATCCTCTTTCCACTACCGGAGTGGAGGACAGTTAAGAAGAGAGTGCCTGCTTACGCTCCTCTCTTCTCTTTTCTTTCTCCGCCTGATCCTTTTCGGGATCTCCGGTAAAGCCTAAAAAATAAATATAGATCTCTACTATCGCTTGAAAGAGTTCTTCAGGAATCTCTGCTCCCAGCTTCATCTGGGTGAGCAAAGACGCCAAACTGTCATCTTCATATACCGGTACGCCGGATTTCATGGCGGTTTCCGTAATCTTCTCCGCCATTTCACCCATTCCTGCCGCAACAATCACAGGGGCACCGTTTTTCTCGCTGTCATACTTTAAGGCAGCGGCCTTCTTCTCCATCAGTCTGGTAAAATCAGTCACTTTCACTCCTTTTTTCTGAAGAACTCACTTTATTCATCGACCATTTTTCTCTTTTTCAGAAGAGAAAAAAGAAACTAAATTCTTACGTTTAAGCCTTTTTCCGCCTCTTTCATCTCCGGGAAAACTTCCTGCACACGAAAATCCCTTGTCTTCTTGTAAAGCCCGAGGTTCGCTACGGAAAGTCCGTTCCGGCGAAGGATTTCGGAAAGCACGGACTCCACATCCTTCTGCTTCTCCATTAATTCTTCCGGCATATAGAGGTTCATATCCACCCGCATATTGGAGATGCCGGAAATCATCTCAAAATTGCCGAGATGCGGGATGGAGAATTTCAGAAGCATCTTGGTGAGCTTGCCTCCGCTGTTGTTCTCCGCTTCCTGCTCTACCCACATCTCACTCATCACATCTTTCCCCTCATAGCGGAAAGGAAGCACCAGATGCTGCAAGGGCATATAGACACTTTCATTGACCAGAAGCCCGCGTAAGACCTGCTGAAAATGCGGAATGTGCTCGGATCCCGCCTTGCCTTCCGCTCCGGCAAGCAGGAACTGGTTTAAGAGTTTCGGGAAGGTATTCCCGGACTTTTCCTCCAGACTCTTCATGCTCGCCTGAAATGCTTCCTCGGGATCTCCTTTAAAGAGAAGGCGAAAGTCCGGATTGTTCAGGAGCGCATCCTTCTCCTTTAAGAGCGATTCTTCCGAGCCGTTTTCATACTTTACCGCATAAAGAATGAACATCACTGCGGCATTGCGCACGGAACCGTAATCATGGGTTCTGGAGATGTAATTGGAAAGGAAGGGAATAATCTGCTTATTAATTAAGGAAGTGTTTGCTTCCGTCTGTCCCATTTTCTCCTCAAAATTCATCTGCGAAAGCAAATCTTCAAACTCTCCCTGGAAGGACGGAAGGAGCAATTTATCGATATCCTCCGCTACCGTCTTTAACTGCTCCAAAAAATGCGGAGAGGAGCTGAAATCGTTATAGCTCTTCGCAAAGCGAAAAATCGCGTCTCTGAGAGCCGGAGAAATATCCTCTTTAATCATTCCCCGCAGATTGTTGAAGAGGCTCCCTGAAAACTTAATCTGAGACTGCTGCTGACTCTGCAAGAATGCCTTCAGGTCTTCCGGACTGTTCATCTCTAAGGAAGAAAAAAGTTCTTTTAAGCTCTCCGCTACCTCTCCCTTACTCTGGCTTAACGAAACGGCGGCATCGCCAAACAGAACCGACCGAAGCTCTTTCGGAAGGTCTCCCGTTTCAGACAGCGTACGCAAAAAAGCGGCATAATTTCCTTCAAAATCAACGCCTGAAAACCGTCCCTCCGCAGTGGAATTTCCGGTTTGTCCCGTTTCCTGTCCGTCCGCCCGATTCACTGTCGCCGGATTCACCGGATTTTTCACGGACATATCCGGCGTAACACGTCCCTGTTGTATAGAAGGATCCGGAGCAACCGGAGTAGAACCTACCTGTAAGATATTTGCCATTTTTCCTCCAAAAGTGTAAAATTGCCGTTATAAAAAATATAATAAAATATTCATATTTTAACTGTACAATACTTATATCGGCATTTTTTAAGTCGATATAGTAGTGTAAGAAGGGTAAATGCAAGAATTTTTTCTATCTCGGAAGTATACCCTAACTGTTTCTCCCATGCAAGGAGCATTGCGGTGCCTGAACATAGGAAAACAAGATATGACAAGGCGAGCCTTCCAAACAAGAAGGGATTGTCGATAGGAGGACAAAATGAATTTATCTATCAGACCTGATGTAAGCACACGAGTTGATTATCAGACTCGCCAGGCGTCCTTGGCAAACAAGCCGGAGGAACGAGTAGAAGCCGGTCAGAAGGCGGATAAGGATACCTTATCTCTTTCCAAAGACAATGCTGTCGATGACAGAAGCTTCGTTGCAGCTCTTTCCAAGGCAACCGCAGAATCCTTAAAGGTCGGTGCATCCGATAAAAAGGTAGCTGAACTCCACCAGCAGGTACAGTCCGGCACATACCGTCCGAATGCACAGCGCATCGCAGAAAAAATGCTCGGCTATAAGGATTAAGCAATCCTGTTCTTTCTTAATAAGAAGAAGCAGGCAAATTGATTAGTAAATGGAGAAGAAATGAATATGGAGAGTCAAAAAAAGTGGAAAGAGCTCCTTCCTGTTTTATCGGAGCTTTCCCTTTTGGTCTCTGCCTTATGTGATGTCGAAGATGCTTTAAGCGTAGCGGCATCAAAGAACGATGAGGAGGAGATCAATTCCATCGTAACCAATGTGCAGCCGAGCCTGCTCCGTTTTAAAGGTTTAGAGCGAAAGCGGGAACAACTGCAAAAAGAGCTCGGGCTTGCCCCCTCTTCCCTTTCCGCACTTCTTACGAAGATTCCCGAAGAAGAAAAGAGGGAATGGGCTGAAAGCATAGAAAGCTTGGAAAAAAATTTACATCGCTTTATACAATCCAAAGAAAACGCCGATAGAATCATACAGGTTCGCTTAAGCGACATTTCCATCCAACTGGAAGGAAAGCCTGAAGTCACAAAATTTCAAGACAGAAGAGTCTAGGCGTTCTTTTTTTTAGACTTTTTTCGTCCTTTTAAGGAGGATTTATGGTAAGAGCAACTTTTGCCGGATTCGACACCGCGTTATCCGCACTCCGGATGAACCAGAAAAAGCTGGATGTCGTCGGTCATAACTTGGCAAATATGAATACAGAGGGATACACTCGGCAGGAGTTACAGACTTCCGCTATCAACTATGAGAATCCCACTTCTTTTTATATGAACTCCAACGACACGAATGTCGGTTTCGGTGTAGCCATGGACGGCGTGAGACAGCTTCGTGATCAATTTCTGGACAAGCAGTATCGTACGCAGAATGGACGCTCCTCTTATACGGAGGGAATCGGAGATTCCTTGAAGTCCCTTTCTCTTTTCTTGGACGAAACCAAGACGGACGGTATTCGTGCCTCCTTTGATGCCATTCAGAAATCTCTCACCAATATGCAGGACCCTTCCAAAGTGCAGGATCCCGTCTACGAGGGAGAACTGATGTCCAGAGTACAGGGAATGACAACTCTCATGAATTCCGCTGCGGAAAGTATTGTTCAGGCGGAGAAAAATGAATTCCATAAAATCGACGGTACCGGTACTTCGGAAAATGGTGCTATTCAGAAAATCAACAGTCTGTTGGAAGGAATCGGAGACTTAAATGTCCGTATCAAGAAAAACCAGCTTGTCGGCAGCCCTGTCCTGGAATTACAGGATGAGCGAAACAAGAAACTGGATGAACTTTCCAAGTACGTTCCGATTGAGACGGAAACCTTCTCCGAGGAATACACGGTAGGTACGCCACCCCAGACAAGATACAGAATCTACAACTACGATTCCGCAGGAAATATCAAAGGACGTTCCGACTGGCCGGAAGACCTCCGCGTAAATCTGCTTTACCGGGACAGCAGTGCCGGAAACGGTGCGGAAACGAAGAAAATCACTCTGGTAAACGGCGCAATTGACGGAAACTTGCAGGATTCTACCGGACTGCATCGGAATGTCGGAAGAGTTGAGCTTGCGCTCCCCACACCGGCTACCGTTCCGCCACAGCCTGCCTATTCCCAGGACAATCCCTTAAATACCCAGTTGAAATTCACAGGGTACAGCAAGCGTACCGCTACACCGGGTACCTTCGCACAGGATGACTTCACGACGAACACCAAGAATGTTCGTTTTGCTTCCGGCTCGGTACAGGCAAGTCTCGATATGCTTTCCACATCCGACATTCGCGGACTCGTACATGGCGGCGGTGTAATCAATCTTGCCGACTTAAAGGCAAGTAACGAGATGACGACCTACAGCTATGACTACTATATGGGAAAGCTCGATTTACTGGCAGAAACCTTCACGAAGAATATGAATGAAATCAACAAGAAGGGAAATACCGACTATACAAAGACGCCGGCTGTCGTAAATCCGAACCATGTCCTGATGATCAACAAGGACAACGCCGGAGGAAATGACCCCAGTAACGTTACGGCAATGAACATCGGCATTTCCCGCGGTTGGGTCAACGGAACCACCCATATCGGTACGCGCGGTTTCCGGAACAACCCTTCCGTCACGAATCAGGGGGATACAACCGATACCGTTCTTGAGATGCTGGAACAAATGAGTTCTCCGATGATGAAGATGAACAACACCAAGACCAGCTATGCAGACTATATGAACAATGTCTCGACTACATTGGCAACCGATGCTTATGCAAACAATAACTCTTACACCATCAACAAAGCGGTTCTGGACGGAATCAACACTTCCAGAGACCAGATATCCGGTGTAAGCCTGGATGAGGAAGCGGCAAACATGATGACTTTCCAGTCTTCCTACAATGCAGCAGCACGTCTCATGACCACTTTAAACAATACCTTGGACACCTTGCTGAATATCGCAAGATAAGCTTTGAGGGCGTGCCGTTCGTGTAATAGTGCGCATTTTGAATAGGGTGGTCATGAAAATCCCCTTTAAAAGCCGGCAGTTACGGAGAACCCGTTTCTGTCGGCTTTTTTCATAGGAATTTCTCGGCAAGAAAAGCACAAAGGATGTCATGATTCACTTCCGAATAGAAGGCTTTCTGTAATTCTTCATAGGAACTTCCGTAGCGTTTTAAGAGCACCATCAGTTTCGTCACTACCGCTTCCAAGGTCATATCATACGCTTCAATCAACTGGAAATCCTTCTTCACCTTCTGCCCGACGCGGTAGATTTCCATATTCGATCCCTCATTCATCACCTGCGTCGCCATAACGAGAAACTTCCCCGCTTCCTTCCATTTCTGCATCGCTTGATACACGGTATCCAGGAGGGCATCGGGAATGCCTCCTACCCCGAAGCTTTCCATCACCACACAATCATAATTCGCAAAAAGATAGGATAATAGCTCCGGTCTGGTTCCGGGAATCAGCTTAAAGACACAGACCGAATCACTGATTTCCGTATAAAAACGTACCGGCTCCCGCTCCGGAATGTAAGGGAGATAACGAATGATACGTCCATCCTGCACACGGGCAAGCACCGGAAAGTTCACGCTCTGAAAGGCATTGAAGGAACGGGCCTGCATCTTCTTCGCCCTGGTTCCCGCGATGACATTGCCGTCGAATACCAGAACAACATTTTCCGAATACTCATCCATCGCATAAAGGATACTGTCCCGAAGATTGACTCTTGCATCCGTCCCCTCCCGGTCAATGGGCTGTTGTGAACCGGTGACGACGATGGGCTTACGGGAATGCTGAATCATATAACTTAGAGCCGCGGAAGTATAAGCCATTGTATCGGTGCCATGCAGAACGACAAAACCGTCATAGCGGTCAAAGTTCTTCTGTACCGCTTTCGCAAGTTCCGTCCAGATCTTCGGATGCATATTTGTAGAATCGATATTACAGAGCTGCAAAACTTCTATTTCACAGAGGTTCTGCACCTCCGGGACATAACTCACAATTTCTTTTGCGGCAAGTTCGGGGGTCAGACCGTCTCCCATCTCTTTCGAAGCAATGGTTCCCCCGGTTCCGATTAACAAGATTTTCTTCATTTTTCTCTCCATCATTTCTCTACAACAACCGCTAACCAATGTGGTATCGTACCATGATTTTCAGAAAGAAAAAACAGAAAACTCCCGATAAGACAGATTTTAGACTGTGAAACACGAAAAGACTTATAGTTTTTCCAAACCCGAACGATATATATTCTGACAGAAAAAAGTGTTTTTTATGTTCTCATAAAAACCCTGATGCCGCGGAATCGGCAGGATGCGAGACAAAACACTGAATACAATATGTCTCGAAAAAAGAGGAGTAGAAAATGAGAGTTACAGCTAGAACATATTACCAAGATTATGCAAAATCCGTAAATGACATCCATACGAAGCTCAACAAGACGATGGAACAGGTCGGAAGCGGACGAAAGTTCGATGAGGCCAAGGAAGACCCCATCGCATACTATGCCGGCAAGCGTATAGAAAATCAGCATACGGATGCCGATGCGAAAAAAAGTATTATCGATGATGTAAAGAATCGTCTGTATCAGCAGGAAAGAGGTGCCCTCAGTATTCAGGAAGATATGCGTGAAGTCAATAAGCGTGTGATTAACTTGAGTAATGATCCTACCAATGCCAATCCCGCAACAGTGCAGACCTTCGAATCCGAGTTCAAACAAAGACTGAACTCCGTGGTAAATACCTTAAATTCCCAGTACGATAACTTCTATGTGTATGGCGGAAACGATATGACCACTGTTCCGTTCTCTCTGAAAGAGGACCTGGACGGAGCGAATCCGAGCATTACCCTGACCTATACGCACAAGTTCCCCGGGGATGAGAAGGCGACGGAACTGAACATCAAGTACAGCTATGACGGAACACACTACAAGAATGAGTTTTCCGGAAAAGACGGCAACGGTACCGCTTTAAATGAGACAGACAGTCTGAAACTGATTCTTTCCGCCATGCGGGAACAGGGTAAAATGAGCACCGGTTACGGTTCTCTCCGGGACCGCAGTACGCTGATTGACACCTATACCGGCGGTCTGAATATGATTACCGGACTGAGTTCCGATACCCTGAAGGGATTAAGTGACAGCGATGCCATCGCCCGCATCAAAGGAGCAAGCAACGGTGGCGCTGTAAATGCACAGGAAGATTCTCTTGTGAACACCCCTGTCGCTTTGATTTCGAAATCGATTCTGACCTCACATAATTATATCAAGGCAATGGAATCGAATACCAACGTATCTACCGCAAAAGAGCGTTTCCATAAAGATATGTCCGACTTCATCAATCAAAATGATGATTCCGAGTCCAGAGTCAGCGATACCTACCGCGTGATCGGCATCAAGTATGCCGCTCTGGAATCTACACAGGAAAAGCTGGACCTCACTATGGATACACTGCAAGCAGAGTACAGTTCGAAGTTGGCAATCGACCCGTATGATGCTGTAGTGAAGATGTATTCCTACCAATACAGCTACAATGCAGCCATGAAAGTAGGTTCCAACATCATGCAATCTTCTTTGTTTGATTTTGTCGGTAGATAATTCTATGGCTATCTCTCGCTAAACCTGGCCATAAGACAATACAGTTTACCTTTTTGGGGAGGCGTGTATGGGACAGGTCTTAAAAATTAGTACGATGGACTATCGGGCCATCCATCTCACTACAGGTGGACGGCTGGTTCCCTCTGATATGCTTGATGAAGCTCGAGGGAGAGCGCTTCGCAGAACTACCATTGAAGCTCAGATTGCAGGAAAGGCCGCAGGTTCTTTCCAGCGCGCCGTGAATATGAACTATCAACGTGCCAGTCAACATCGGCTGTTGGTAGAAAATTCCGAGACAAAAGAGATACAGCCGGATGCTTTAACCCTTACAAAGCATAAGGTTGACACCCCGAATCTCTACACAGAAAGTAATCAACAACGCGCAGCAGCAGAGAGCTTGGAAGCCTATGCCGACAGGCAGGCTTTATCACAAGAAAAAAATGCCGACTATCTACAGGAACGGGGAGCCTTTGAGATGAGGGTGCACCAGGGAGATGTTACGTATCTTCCCGCAATGGATATGACCATTGTCACCCAGATGCCGGAAGTAAAGTTTGAGTACACCGGAGATTTTATTTATTTTCCAAAATCGCCTGAAATAGGCGGAAATATGGACGTAGTAAGCTGAGTGTATCCTGTTTCGTTATTATTCTATGGAGGAAATTATGCAATTACATACCAAAGACTATGGTGATATTGATTATGAGGAAAAGGATTTGTTTCACTTTCCTGACGGGCTATTCGGCTTCAGTCAAGTGCAACACTTTCTTCCGCTTTGTTTAAACGAAGAAGAAGACTCTACCATTCTTCTTTTGCATGGAGTGGAGGACCCGGATCTTGCATTTGTGGTAATCAATCCATTCTCTTTAGACCCGGACTATGCTCCGACTCTGACCGAAGAAGAGCTTAGTTACTTAGGCGTTAAAAATGCCGAAGATTTAAGTTATTACGTAATCTGTGTTTTAAAAGAAGATTACCTGCAAAACACCGTGAATCTAAAGTGTCCTTTGGTAATTAACCCCGAGAATCATAAGGGAATGCAAGTAATATTAGAATCCAGCGGCTACGAGTACAAACATGCTCTCGGAAGCTTCTCTTCCTTACAGAAGAAGAAAGCTGCCGTTTAAGAGTATGGCTCCACAGGGATGTGGGAGAAAGAGGTGAAGGAAAACCATGTTAATCCTAAGAAGAAAAAAGAATGAAAGCATCTTAATCGGAGACAACATCCGTCTCACCGTGATTGAAACGGCTGCAGACGGTGTGCGTATCGCGATTGATGCTCCAAAGCATATTTCCATCCTGCGAGAAGAACTCTCCCATGCGGAAGAAGAAAACCGCACCGCCGTTGCAAAGGATCAGAGCGCTCTATTCACTTTGCAAACCGGACTTTTGCAGAGCCTTTCAGCAGGAAACGCAGAATAATAGAAAAAGAACCGGGGAATCCTACCTTCCCCGGTTCTTTTTTTGTTCTAAACGGATATTGTTCGCGAAACGTGCGATACCTTGCTTATTCCGCGCCACTTTCTTTGCCGTCTTCGCTTTCTTTCTTTTCTATACTTTCCTGATGCTCTTTGTTCTCTTTCTCCTCTTTCTTCTCCTTATTCTCTTTGCCCGCTTTCTTCTTTTTGCTCATTTTATGCCAGAGAATAAGCACAAGCACAAAACCGACGCCGAGAAGAATCTGCGGCATATACACCAGAATGAAAAAGACCGCATTCATGAAAAAGTATAGAATGCCATGGATATTCTGCACAAAGCCGTCCCGGACGCGTTCCGAAAAGCTGTACTGCCCCTCTCCTAACGACTCGCTTCCTCTCTCCAGTAAATCCAGATTGACGGTACTATAGTCTACTTTATTGTCATAATCGTTGATTTCCGTGTGATAGGACTCCAACTGGTAGCGAATATCCGTAAGACGACTCTCGAGGGCAATCAGCTGATCCACATTTTCCGCCTTATCCATCAAAGCCAATACCCGTTCCTGTTCTTTCTCGAGCGCTTTAATATGATTTTCCGCGTCATGGTATTGCAGACGCACATCCTCCAAGGACTCCGACTTGGAAAGAATCTTCCCCTCTCCGGACAAAAATTCCAGAAAATGGTCTACCTTGTCCTTCGGTATCCGTAAGGACAAGTGCAGATAATCGCTATCCCCATAGCCGGTCTTCGCATTGAACTCTTCGGACTCGATGTACCCCCCTTCCGTCTTGACCTGCTCCCGAATCTGCTTCTGCACTTTTTCAATGCTCTTTAACTCCAGGGAGAGGTTCACGGTTCGAATCTTCTTCTCCCCGTCCGACGCGGAAAGCGACGTATCTTTCGGAATCTCATTCAGAGCGCCTGCACCGGGCACCGATTCTTGCTCTTTTGGAAAATTACTTTTTTCCTCTCCCTGAGAACCGTCTGTATCGCTTTCTTCCCCCGCATCCCAATTCTCTTCCGTTGAATCGTCCGCTGTTTCTACAACGACTCCGGAAGCTTCCTTCGCTCCTTTTTCTCCCGAGACATAAGCACTCTGGTATCCTGCATTTCCACAGGCACTGAGGAGTATCGCCGCAAGAAAAAGCGCCAAAAATGAGCCGGCAAATCGTTTTTGCACAGTATGCCCCAAAAAGAAACGGACTTTCCTCCCTCGCCTTCCTTCTCTTTTTCTGTTCTTCTTTCTGCCTCCATGAATTTCTACTTCCATGAATTTTTACCTCCACGAACAAGTTGATGCTTCTACTCTATTCGACAGAAAAAGCAACCTCTCGGTTACATTTTCATCCTATCCTTTGATGCCGGACTGCGCGACACCTTCAATAAACTGTTTCTGGAAGATAAAGAAAACGGCAATAACCGGAATCACCGCCAGTACCGCTCCCGCCATCTGCATCGGATACTGACTCGTATACTGTCCCTGCAAGGTGGAAAGTGCCGGACCGAGAATCATGTTCTTCGGCGAAGTGTTTACAATCAAAGGCCACATAAAATCGTTCCAGGCAAACTTAAAGGTAAAGATACTTAAGGTGACAAGACCCGGCTTCACGAGAGGCAACATGATCCTCCAGAAAATCTGATAGCGACTGCATCCGTCGATGATGGCCGCCTCCTCCAGCTCTTCCGGAAGCGATAAAAAGAACTGTCGCATCAGAAAAGTTCCGAAGGCACTGAAAAGATTCGGAATAAAGAGTGCGGGAATCGTATCGAGAAGACCCATTTTCTGAATAATCAGATACTGCGGAATCAGGAAAATCTGTCCGGGTACCATCAGAACGGAAAGGAGCAGGATGAAGATCGTATTTTTAAACGGGAATTTAATCCTGGCGAAGGCATAACCTGCCATCGCACAGAATACGAGCTGTGCAAGCACGGTAATCACCGTGGAAAGAATCGTGTTCAGGTAGATTCTCGCAAAAGGAAGAGAACTGACAATCTGCGAATATGCTACGGTGATGAATTTCTTCGGAAAAATCGTCGGCGGAATCTGCATGGCTTCTCCCGTCGTCTTAAAAGAGGTCAGCACCATCCAAAAGAAAGGGAAAATGGTTATCCCCAGTCCCAAGAGTAAAATAATGTGGATGAGAAGTTTCCGTCCAAATGACTGTTTCATCATAAAACCATTCCTCCTTTCTAATAATTTACCCACTTCTTCTGCACGACAAACTGCACAAGCGTTACCAGCATAATCGCGAGAAAGATCAGAATGGAAATAGCCGCCGCGTAGCCCTTATACCCGTAGTCGAAGGCCTGCCGGTAAAAAAGCATCACAACGGTCTGCGTCGAGTCATACGCCGGATTCAACTTTCCGATCATCATGTAGACGACATCAAAGACCTGAAATCCGCTGATAATCGAAGTAATCATCACGAAGAAAATGGAAGGGGTAAGAAGCGGTACTGTAATCTGAAAAAACTGGGTAATCGGTCCTGCGCCGTCAATCGCCGCCGCTTCATAGTAGGTTTTCGAGATTCCCTGCATTCCGGCAAGGAGGATAATCATGTTATACCCGACGCTCATCCAAAGGCCGACCAGCATCACGATATACAGTGCCGTCTTGGGATTCGTGAGCCACCCTACGCGCGTTCCGCCAAAGAAAGAAATCACCGCATTGAGAATCCCCATCTGCTCGTTAAAAACCCACTTCCATACCATGGCAACAGCAGCCGCCATGGTTACGGAAGGAAGGAAATAAAGCGTTCGATAAATGGATTTTCCTTTAATCTTCGCATTCAGAAGTCCTGCAATCACAAGAGAAAAAAACAGCCCCACCGGAACCGTAACCAGCACATACTTCAGGGTATTCCCGAAGGTCTGCCAAACTTCCTGATCGGCAAGAAGCTGCTTATAATTTCCAAGACCGATAAAATGGGTTACGTTAAACTTATTCACATCATTAAAGCTGAACCAGAAATTCTGGATAAACGGCCAAATGTAAAATACGAATAAGCCAATCGTAACCGGAGCAATGAAAACATAGCCCGCAATCCAGTCTTTCACCTTCCATGTTAAACCCGTTTTTTTCTCTCGTGTTTCCATAAAGACTCCTTAGTGATAAGAAGCTACTCCGGAAAGTCTGTCCCTTCCGGAATAGCTTCCAATATTTACTGCTTTATTGCGAAGAATGCATCCGCCTTCCCCTTTGCTTCATTGCGAGAAAGGCATCCGCATCTGTCTTACTGATTCTTGGCAAGGAAAGCATCCGCATCCGTCTTTAATTTCTTGCAGGCATCCGCAAGGCTCTCTTCTCCACTGTATGCCTTCTGCAAAGCCTTGGACTCCATATCATAGAGTTCCGCCGCATTCTTACATACCGGAAGGGGATAAGCACTGTCTACATGCGCTGTATATACGGAAAGATCATACTTATCACTGGACTTTGCAAAGAGATCCTGCGACTCATTTCTTGCCGAAATCGCCACACCGGTCTTTCCCTGGATATCATTTGCTTCTTTGCTGCTGAGCCAGATTGCAAAGTCTGTTGCCGCTTCTTTGTTCTTGCTGCCTTCATAAACCGCATAGCCGAGACCGTTGATGCAGTTCGTCTTCTTTCCATTGA
This sequence comes from Lachnospiraceae bacterium, assembly GCA_015258095.1. Lineage (GTDB taxonomy): Bacteria > Bacillota > Clostridia > Lachnospirales > Lachnospiraceae > Oribacterium. The sequence goes on along the minus strand of JABZIV010000013.1, from coordinate 17,089 downwards.
AGGTCGGAAGCTCTACGCAAGCGATCTTATCCTTAATGCTGTCATTGTTCACATATTCCGGAACCATATAAGAACCTGCAAAGTTCATAGCCAGCTGTCCGCCTTCAAACATCGCATCGGGACCTGTTTCTGCAAGGGCGGAAGAAGAAGGCGAAAGTCCCTTGTCAATCATATCGATCCAACACTGAATACCGCCCTGTGTCTTCGGATCATCATAACCGGAAGTCTTCTTATCTTCACTGAGAATCCAACCGCCGTTTGCAAATACGGTCTGATAATACCAGGTCTGGAAATCTACCGGGCAGGCAAAAGGATAAACTCCGTCCGGAAGTCCCGCTTTCTTCAGCTCCTCTGCCTTTGCCACAAGGTCGTCATAACTCATGTCATTTGTCGGATAGCTTACCCCTGCCTTATCAAAAATCTCCTTATTGTACCAGAGCGCATTGGTATCAAAGTCCTTCGGTACGGCATAGTTTTTGCCATCCCGTACATAGTTGTTGATGAGAGACTCGGGGAAATTGTCCTTGATATCGGACTTCTTAATGGCATCCGTAAGATCCGCCATGATACCGCCTTCCACATAGCTGTCGGTATGCAAGACATTCACCCAGAAAACATCCGGTGCCTTTCCGCCGGTAGCTGCCGCTTCGAGCTTTGTCCAGTACTCTCCGCCCTTATAGGGTGTCAGCTGTACTTCAATCGAAACATCCGGATGCTCCTTCTCATACGCGGCAATCAGCTCTTCTGTCATCGGACGCTGTTTCTCATCCCAGATGGCTAGAGAAAGGGCGGTCTTTCCGTCCGCTTTCTTCTCCCCGGAGCCGTCTCCGGCACTTCCTTTTCCACCGCAGGAAGCCAGCACACCGGCTCCCAGGCAAAGGACTCCTGCCAATGCAAGCCACTTCATCATTTTTTTCTTCATAATTCTCTCCTTTTTTCTATTTTTACCGTTTGAAGAAATATTTCGTCCGCACTGCGTCCCATCCTTCTTCTTTCACGGTTTACAAACCTTTTCGTTTTTTCAAGATGCACGATGCGCACATCCCTTCCTTTTCCTCAAGAAATCGCTTCTCTCAAAATTCGGTAGCTTCCCTCCTGAAAATCCACCTCCACACTGTACCCATTTGCAAAAGTAGATTTTTGTCTATATCCTTTCTCATCCAGAATTTCATGCCGCAGGAGCTCCGTTTCCGCTACTTTCTGATGGAAGTCCGTGACAGCCTTTACCCGCGCAAGGTGCTCTTCCCAAGAAGGGGTATCTCCGCTATCGAATGCGCCGTCGATTCCCGTATAAGCAGGATCCCGAATGAGATACGGTGCACCGCCGTTTAAAAGAGCATAGAACATATAGTCTTCTTCCGGAAACTTTTCCATCATCCAGGGAATAATCAAACAGTCATGGTAAACCAAGTTGAAAACCGGAACGGGAATCCCGAACTTGGGACTTCCCGGCTCTCTTAACATAAAATCATACGGTGCATAGTGACAGAAGACAAGCCAAGGCACTGCCCAGTCATTGACCTCCTCGGAGCTCGGCAAAATCCCTTTCGTGAGAAGATAACGGAAACAGGCATTTCGCGCTTCGTAGGACTCTCTCCTGTTCATCCTGTGCCGCGGATTCGCACATTCATCTCCCTCGTTACAGGTAAAGACATCCAGGTAGGCACAATCCAGGTGCACTTTTTCGGAAAGCATTCTTTCAAAGTTCCGTCGCACATAGAAGGGCGCGAGTGTCGTACAGAGATAATCCTGCGGTCCTCCTGCCCAGCGTGCATGAGAAAAGATACTTCCATCCGGGCTCTGACAGCTTAAATCGGGGTCATAACTTTCCGCCTTATGATAGAAATCACGGTACTGGTCATGAATCCCGAAAAGGTATCCAAGCTCTTCCATCGTACGGGAGAGGGCACGAAGTCCTTCCCATCCTCCCGCCGCGCTGCACGCCGGCCCCACATCAGGATGCTGATTGTCATATCCCGCCTCACTCCAACCGTCTAAGTGCAGGTATACCTTCTCTACACCTTCTCTTTTCAGGGCTCTCATCTCCTCCGCTCTCTTCTTGAATGTCGTGAGATGGTTATTCTTATTCGGTGCCTTCGGATCGAAAAATTCCGAATCCTCCTGTACGGATGTTTTAATTCCCTTATGCACAAAGGCCGCACCGATTAAATTCTCCACCGTGGGATTCTGCACGGCTTTTTCTTTCAAGCTTTTGTATTTTCCTTCCTCCATAGCGATTTTTCTATAGCACTTTAATAGTGTATTATAATCGCAGTCCGAAAGAAAGAGATAGCGCATGACTCTCCTATAGCCTGCCTTCTGAAGACTCGGCTCAATCCGAAACTGTATCGTCGTTTCCTTGCTTCCCGCCTCATGAACACAATCGTAGCCCATATTCCACGGGGTAAGACTTTCCGCGAGATACCCCTCTCTGTCCTTTAGCTGGATAAAAATGGGCAGATAGGCGCTCGCCGTACCGAAGCGTCCCCGAAAACCGTCCTGCCGGAAGGACACCTCCCAGGTATTCGGAATCAGAAGCCCCTGTTCCTTCGGCAGCACCGTAATCCATTTTGCGCTTTCCTTTTCGAAAGAAAACGGACCCGGAAAATAGACATTTTCAATCTGTACCGTCTCCGCTACATCCTCGTTCGGAAAGGGAATCCATTCAAAATAGAGCTGTCTCGTGCTGTATTCGATCCATACATAGGTCTCAAAGCGGAGCGGAACGGAAAAATCTTCGTAGCTGCTTCGGATTCCTATGCCTACACCGGTTTTTACGATGCGGTGCTGCACTTTTCCGGCACTGCTAAAGGCATACTCTATCCCGTTCTCTTTAGAAGAAAGACTTTCTCCGCTTCCTTTTTCCACTTCTTTCTTCACCGTAAAATAGGGAGAAAAACTATCCTTGCTTTGCCACGTCGTCTTCCCCGCTGAAATAAGATACTGTAAGCGCTTTTCATCAAAATTCACTGTCAAATCCTGATACGCAATCTTCATTCCGAACCTCTCTACTCTCGTCTTTCAAAATATATATGTTTTGCATTATAGAACAATTATTTGAAATTCTCCAGTAGAAATATACTATAAATAGCGTTTTCCTCTCTTTATCTTTATAGGATTTGCTGATTTTTTCTCCCATCCTTCGTTTTCCCTACCGAATTCGCTTTCTCTTTTTTTGCAAAATTCCCCTCCGGATTCTTATAGCTTTTCTTTTCTCTGTCGATGAATGGAGAAGGTATAAGAGGACGTGTACCGCGTTTATTTTTAGGGAGGAAAGTAAGATGGAGAAGAAGCAAAGAACAAAAGGATCATTCTATGAGAATCTGCAATTACAACAAAAAATGTCTCTGATTCTCGGATTATTGACTTTTGTCATTTTATTGGTACTGCTTTTTTTCTTGATTCATAGTTTCAGATTGTCTATGAACAAGAAAGTGGATGCCAATATGAGTTATAAGGCAGAACAGGCCAGCAACGATCTCAATACTTTAATGAGTCGCTTAAATGCCATAACCGATAACATCAACCAAAGCATCAGCTTTGTTTTTCAGCAAAATGATGAAGTCGGCGGTACTCCCGGAAATCCATGGAAAATCCGAGATGTGGAGGGAAATGACCAGAGCATTCCTCCTATGAATAATCTGACTTTCCGGAGCCGGGTGGTGAACGCCTTCTTACCCGCCTCCCGTTACAATGCGGAAGTGGTTATTTTAAATGCGCTTTACTCTAATATGAAGGGGGAAGAAAATCTGGAAGACATCGGCGTTCTTTTTGAGCCGAATGCTTTCTATAACGGTATTGAAAACTATGCCCCGATTCTTTTACGCGGAGAAGTGGAAAATAGAAGAATCATGAACTTTCCTTATGAGAAGTATCAAAATATCGCTTATTATACCGGAGCAAAAAACAAAGGCACGACCTACGTTTCCCCCGTATACAGCGACTCCATAGACCCGAGTAAGAGGATGTTTGCCATCACAAAGCCGATTATGGTGAATAATCAGTTTATGGGCGCTATTCTTCTCGATGTGAAAGAAGATGTCTTGACAAATATTACCCTGAAGGACTCTTCCTATCCCTCCATGTTCGTTAACTTGATTGACGGAGAAGGACTCATCCGCAGTAAAGCGGAGGAAATAAACGGGAAATCGTTAAAAGAGGTTCTGCCGGCTAAGGCTTCTGCCGCGATAGCGGAAAAAATGGCGACAAAAAAGCCCTTCATTCTGAATATCAAGAATGAAAAAGGGGAAGCGAGAAGAGAATACTTTCATCCTATCGATATGGATGGCAGCACATGGTGGGTAAGGCTGGATATATCGGAACATGACTATGCTAAAGAAGTGGATGTTTTAAGAAATGTTGGAATTGTTTCCGGTCTAAGCACTGTTTTTGTTCTGGCATTGGCCACCGCCTTTCTGATTTCCCATTTCTTAAAGCCTTTGCAAAGAGTTGCGGAAGCCGGTGAAAAGTTATCTGTCGGAGATTTCTCTATGGATCTGCAATATAAGAGCAACGATGAAATCGGAAAATTAATGCACTCCATGGGAAATGTGGTGCATCGTATCCGTTCTATCATTGCAGACCTTTCCGAAAAACTGAATCAACTTGCCCAGGGTAATTTTAACGTGGAAATGAATAATGCGGATTACTACAGCGGCGCCTATCGTCCGCTCTTTGATTCCATTCAGAACATCAGTTCCGACCTTTCCAAAACCATGACGGAAATCCAGAAGAGTGCGGTACAGGTAAACTCCGGTGCCACGCAGGTCAGTGCCAGTGCACAGGGGCTGTCTCAGGGCGCTACGGAACAGGCTTCTTCTATCGAAGAGCTTTCCGCTACGGTGAATGATATCTCCGAGCAAATTAAGAAAACCGCACAGAATACCCGCCTGGCAGATACGGAGGCACAGAACGCCGGTAAAGAAGTGCGCTATTCGGATAAACAGATGCAAGAAATGAAAGCTGCAATGGAGAATATCAATCAAAAGTCCGGTGAAATCAGTAAAATCATCAAGACTATCGATGATATTGCCTTCCAGACCAATATTCTTGCCCTGAATGCGGCGATAGAGGCGGCAAGAGCCGGGGTTGCCGGAAAGGGCTTTGCGGTCGTCGCGGATGAGGTAGGAAACCTGGCACAGAAATCTGCCAATGCCGCAAAAGACACCACGATGCTGATAGAGGAAACGCTTCAGGCTGTTGAACAAGGGTCCGTCCTCGCAGACAGCACGGCTGAATCCTTACAGAGAGTCGTCAGCGGAACCGGCAAAGTTACCGAATTGGTAAATCAAATTACCGAGGCTTCCGTAGAGCAATCGAAAGCCGTGGAGCAGGTCTCTACGGGAATTGACCAGATTTCTTCCGTTGTACAGAGTAACACGGCAACAGCCGAGGAGTCTGCTGCCGCGTCAGAAGAGCTCTCCGGTCAGGCAACACTCTTAAATGACCTGGTTGCCCGTTTTCAACTAAAAGAACACTAAGACTTCAGGCTTCGCCTCAGCCACTTGTTAAGAATAAAAAGACCGATAAATCCTAAACAAAGTGATTTATCGGTCTTTTTCTCTTTTCCTCTTATGCTTTCTTCTCTTTCCCCAGCTTATCACAGAGAAGCATAGCGCCAAGTAATTCCTCTTCTCCGACATCCGGAATCATGTTATGCAGCGTTTCTCCGGGAACACAGGCACTCTTTGCGATCTTTTTCAAGTCCTCTGTCTTCGTACTGTCTAAACCTAAGTCCTCCAAAGTGATCGGAAGACCGACTTCAATACAGAAATCCTGCACTTCTTCAAACTCCTGCTTGGGTACGCCCTCTAAGAGAAGCTGTACCAGCGTACCGAACGCTACACAGCAGCCGTGCGGTGCACTGTGTCCTCCAAGCGCCGTTACACCGTTATAGAAGGAATGGGCAACCGCAAGACCGCAGTTGTCCGCACCGACGCCGGAGAGATAAACATTTGCCTCGATAATGGCTTCGAGCTCCGTGGTAACGAGCTGATTCTCACAGGAAACAACCGCTTGTGCACCGAAATTCCGGAGTGTCTCATAGCAGAGCTTTGCCAGCGCCATCGCGGAACGGGTAATTCCTCCATTTTCCAGACTGGGGGCATCCGCTCTCGAGCAGGCTCTTGCTTCAAAATAGGTTCCTAAAGCATCGCCGATGCCGGCAATCAGGAACTTTACGGGGGCATGGGCGATAACGAAACTGTCCACCAGAACCGCATCCGGATTCTTCGGGTAGAAAAGATAGGAGTTGAAGCTTCCGTCATCGTTGTAAACTACGGACAGACCTGTGCAAGGCGCGTCGGTAGCGATGACTGTCGGCACGACCGCTACCGGAATCTTCTCATAGTATGCCACTGCCTTTGCCGTATCAATTGCGGAACCGCCACCGATACCGCAAACAACATCAATATGATCTTCCTGTACAATTTTCCGCATCTTTTCGATTTCCCCGGTACTGCACATTCCGCCGAAGATCTCATATCTTCTGTAATTGTCGCTTCCTTCAAAGCTCTTCTCCATCTTTTCATGACACGCTTTATGCCCGCTGTTGGAGCAAATGAAGAGCCAACGCTCTCCTAAGTCTTTTAACTCCTCATGAAAAGAAAGGAGTGCATCCTTTCCCTGTACATACTTTAACGGCGCACGCATCATTCTTGTCTTAGCCATACTATCCTCCTACTCTCTCCTGCTCAGCCTCAACTACACTATTCTTTGTTTTTAAATTAACAATAACAAGTATAGGATTCGTTAAAAAAAAGTCAAGCCTTGCTCTTGTACTTCTTTTTGTACGTTCCGATAAGCGGTTGAACAGATCCATTCGGAGAGACCGTTAATTAGATATATTCGGAGAGTCGGTTGATTAGATATATTCGGAGAAATGGTTGAACAAAAAAGCGAAGAAGAATCCGGACGTCGATGCCTTCGTTCTTCTTCGCTCTTTATCTACAACAAAAACCTGCACGATCGCACAAGTTGCTTTTACTGCTCTTAAAGCTCGTTCTCTCCATCCTTGATGGCACGAAGAGCCTCTGCAAGACCCGAAAGTCCCTTCGGATCCGCATCGAAGATTTCCTCCGTGGAAAGCGGATCGGTGTCTTCCCCGGCAACATCCGGCGTATACTCTACGTGTTCTTCCTTATCTGTGGAGAGCTTTACATTTCTGTATCTTCTCATACCGGTTCCGGCAGGAATCAGTTTTCCGATGATGACATTCTCTTTCAAGCCGACAAGGCGATCAATCTTTCCATTGATTGCCGCTTCCGTAAGGACTTTCGTCGTCTCCTGGAAGGAGGCCGCAGACATGAAGGAATCTGTAGCGAGAGATGCCTTGGTAATACCGAGCATGGTACGCTTTCCTTCCGCCGGTGTCTTTCCTTCCTTGATGAGTCTTTCATTTTCATCTTCGAAATCCAGACGATCCACAGTCGTTCCCGGGATGAAACGGGAATCTCCCGATTCATTGACACGTTCTTTCTTCATCATCTGTCGAACAATCATCTCAATGTGCTTATCGTTAATTTCTACACCTTGCAGACGGTAAACCCTCTGCACTTCCGAAATCATATAGTCCTGAACCGCCTTCACGCCCTTAATCTTCAAGAGGTCATGCGGGTTAATGGAGCCTTCCGTCAGAATATCTCCGGCTTCCAATATCTGTCCGTCCGTTACCTTGAGTCTCGAGCCATACGGAATAAGGTAGGTCTTCGACTGTGCGGATTCATTGTCCGTCACGATGACTTCCCTCTTCTTCTTTGTATCGCGAATCTCTACAACTCCGGCAATTTCCGTCAGAATCGCAAGTCCCTTCGGCTTTCTTGCCTCAAAAAGTTCCTCTACACGGGGAAGACCCTGTGTGATATCTCCACCTGCCACACCGCCGGTATGGAAGGTTCTCATCGTAAGCTGTGTACCCGGCTCTCCGATAGACTGTGCGGCAATGGTTCCGACCGCTTCTCCCACTTCTACCGGCTTTCCGGTAGCGAGGTTTGCGCCATAACACTTTGCACAGATTCCGGACTTCGAACGGCAGGTGAGAACCGTACGAATCTTCACGGACTTTCTGCCCATCTTGCTCAGCGCATCCATAATGAGAGGTGCTCTCTTCGGCGTAACCATGTGGTCCGCTTTAATCACTACCGCTCCGGTTTCCGGATTGATGATATCTTCCGCAAGGAAACGTCCCGTAATTCTTTCCTGTAAGGACTCTATCTTCTCCTGTCCGTCAGAAAGCTCCGTAATCTCCATGGAAGGAATGGAATCCCGTCCTTCCGCACAATCCAAGTCACGGATAATCAAATCCTGGGAAACGTCAACCAGACGTCTTGTAAGGTATCCGGAGTCTGCCGTACGCAGCGCCGTATCGGAAAGTCCTTTACGCGCACCGTGTGCGGAGATAAAGTACTCCAGAACATCCAGTCCTTCACGGAAGTTGGACTTAATCGGAAGTTCGATAGTCTTACCGGTTGTATCCGCCATGAGTCCACGCATACCGGCAAGCTGCTTAATCTGTTTATCGGAACCACGGGCTCCGGAGTCCGCCATCATGAAGATGTTGTTATATTTATCCAGACCGGTAAGAAGGTCATGCGTCAACTGATCGTCCGTGTCCTTCCAGGTCTCAATCACTTCCTTGTATCGCTCTTCTTCCGTAATCAAACCTCTACGGAAGTTCTTTGCAATTCTGTCTACGGTTTTCTGTGCATTTTCCAGAAGTTCTTCCTTGCTTGCCGGAACGGTCATATCGTGAATGGAAACCGTCATGGCAGCCTTCGTGGAATACTTGTAGCCGATTGCCTTGATGTCATCGAGTGTCAGGGCAGTCTGCATAGCGCCGTGCACATCCATCACCTTTTCCAGAATCTGCTTCAAGTTCTTCTTCTTTACAAGGAAGTTGATTTCCGGAAGCAGGCGGTTCTCCGGGATGCTCCGGTCGATAAAGCCGAGATCCTGCGGAATAATTTCGTTGAAAAGCAGTCTTCCGACCGTCGTATCAATGATGCCTTCCAGCATCTCCTTCTTTCCGTCTTCGCTCTCCCACTCTTTCTTCACTTTGCAGCGAATCTTCGCGTGCAGGGTCACAAAGTGATTCTCATAAGCCAGGATGGCTTCATTGACAGACTTGAAAAGCATTCCCTCTCCAAGATCGCCGTCCCTCTCCTGGGTGAGATAGTATACACCGAGTACCATATCCTGTGACGGTACGGCAACCACACCGCCGTCAGACGGCTTCAAGAGGTTATTCGGAGACAGGAGCATAAAACGACACTCTGCCTGTGCTTCCTGCGTCAGCGGAAGGTGGATCGCCATCTGGTCTCCATCGAAGTCCGCATTGAAGGCGGCACAAACAAGCGGATGAAGCTTAATCGCCTTACCTTCAACAAGAATCGGCTCAAATGCCTGAATACCGAGACGGTGCAGGGTCGGAGCACGGTTCAGCATAACGGGATGCTCTTTGATGACATACTCGAGGATATCCCATACCCCCTCATCGAGTCGCTCCACCATCTTCTTCGCATTCTTAATGTTATGGGCCTTACCGGTGTTTACCAGCTCTTTCATAACGAAAGGCTTGAAGAGCTCAATCGCCATCTCTTTCGGCACACCGCACTGATAAATCTTCAGTTCCGGTCCTACGACGATAACGGAACGTCCGGAGTAGTCTACACGCTTTCCGAGAAGGTTCTGACGGAAACGACCCTGCTTTCCCTTTAACATATCGGAAAGAGACTTTAAGGCACGGTTTCCGGGTCCCGTTACGGGGCGTCCGCGTCTACCGTTATCAATCAAAGCGTCGACTGCTTCCTGTAACATTCTCTTCTCGTTTCGAACGATAATCTCCGGTGCGCCAAGTTCCAGAAGACGTGCCAGACGATTGTTTCTGTTGATGATACGACGATAAAGGTCATTAATGTCGGAAGTTGCAAAACGTCCGCCGTCAAGCTGTACCATCGGACGAAGGTCCGGCGGAATAACCGGAAGATTCGTCAGAATCATCCACTCCGGCTTGTTACCGGAGGAACGGAATGCCTCTACTACTTCCAGACGCTTAACAATTCTTGCCCTCTTCTGTCCGGAGGAGTTATCCAGCTCCGCACGAAGATTGTTGTATTCCTTTTCCAGGTCGATACTGGAAAGAAGCTCGTAAATCGCTTCCGCTCCCATGCCGACACGGAAATTGCCATAGCCGTACTGCTCTACCGCATCCCGATATTCTTTCTCGGAAAGGACTTCTTTGTAACTTAAACTGGTCTCCATCGGATCCAGGACAACATAAGAGGCAAAATACAGTACTCTTTCCAGAATTCGCGGACTGATATCCAAAATCAGTCCCATTCTGGACGGAATTCCCTTGAAATACCAGATATGGGAAACCGGTGCTGCAAGCTTGATGTGTCCCATTCTCTCTCGACGAACGGAAGATTTTGTGACTTCTACACCGCAACGGTCGCAAATCACACCTTTATAGCGAATCTTCTTGTACTTTCCGCAGTGACACTCCCAGTCTTTTACCGGTCCGAAGATTCTTTCGCAGAAGAGTCCGTCTTTTTCCGGCTTTAAGGTTCTATAGTTAATGGTTTCCGGTTTTTTCACCTCACCGTAAGACCAAGCTAAGATCTTTTCGGGAGATGCCAAACCGATTTTTATGGAATCAAATTGTACCGGCTCATTTCCATTTTGAAAGTTTGCCATTTTTCCTCCTCTACTCGTCCTCACCATCATCGTCATTCAAGCCGGAAGTAATGCTCTCAAAGAACTCCTCCGCGTCCTGATCGGAAAGCGCATCCTCGCTATCCTGCTCTTCCTCGCTGTCGACCAATTCTCCGTCCTTAAATTCCTGCTTTGTATATCCATAAGCCCCGAAGTCTTCCTGCTTCTCTGTGCGATAGTCGCCTCCGGACAGGAGTCTGTGCATATCCTGGTTCGCGTCGTAAAGATCTTCCGTGATCTCCACAACATTCTGTTCTTCATCCAGAACCTGCATATCCAGGCAAAGTGCCTGCATTTCTTTCAGAAGCACTTTGAAGGACTCCGGCACACCGGGTGCGGGGATGTTCTGTCCCTTGATGATGGCTTCGTATGTCTTCACACGTCCTGCCACATCGTCGGACTTCATCGTAAGAATTTCCTGTAAGGTATAAGCGGCACCGTAGGCTTCCAGTGCCCAAACCTCCATCTCTCCGAAACGCTGTCCGCCAAACTGCGCCTTACCGCCGAGAGGCTGCTGGGTAACGAGGGAGTACGGTCCGGTGGATCTGGCGTGAATCTTATCATCAACCAGGTGGTGCAGTTTCAAGTAGTGCATGAAACCGATTGATGTCGGTCCGTCAAACTTCTCTCCGGTTCTACCGTCACGAAGCTGTACCTTTCCATCAATACCGATGGGAACACCCTGCCACTCTTTTCTATGTTCCAGATGACTTCCGAGGTAGTCATATACCTCCGGATTCAGTTCTTCTTTATGTTTCTCGGAAAATTCCTCCCAACTCAAGTTCGCGTAGTCGTTGGCAAGAATCAGCGTCTGCTGAATATCCACCTCGGTCGCTCCGTCAAAAATCGGAGTGGAAACATCGATTCCCAGCACCTTTGCAGCGAGGGAAAGATGTAATTCAAGAACCTGTCCGATATTCATACGGGACGGCACGCCGAGCGGATTCAACACGATATCCAGCGGCCGACCGTTCGGCAGATACGGCATATCCTCTACCGGAAGCACACGGGAAACGACACCCTTGTTTCCATGACGACCTGCCATCTTGTCTCCTACACCGATCTTACGCTTCTGCGCAATGTAAACGCGAACGGACTCGGAAACACCGGGGGCAAGTTCATCGGAGTTCTCTCTCGTGAAGACCATCGTATTGATGACCGTTCCATAAGCACCGTGAGGCACTTTCAAAGAAGTATCGCGAACTTCTCTTGCCTTCTCTCCAAAGATGGCGCGGAGGAGTCTCTCTTCCGCAGTAAGCTCCGTCTCTCCCTTCGGCGTAACTCTGCCGACCAGGATATCTCCGGCTCTTACTTCCGCACCGATACGGATGATTCCTCTCTCATCGAGATTCTTCAGCGCATCATCTCCGACGCCCGGCACATCGGCAGTAATCTCTTCCGGTCCAAGCTTTGTATCTCTGGCTTCCAGTTCATACTCTTCAATATGAACGGAAGTGTAAACGTCATTCTGCACCAGTCTTTCGGAAAGGAGAACCGCGTCCTCGTAGTTATATCCTTCCCAAGTCATAAAGCCGATAAGCGGATTCTTTCCGAGTGCAATCTCTCCATTCTTCGTAGAGGGGCCGTCCGCAATGACATCACCCGCCTCCACATGATCATGGGTATTCACAATCGGCTTCTGATTGTAACAGTTACTGGGGTTGCTTCGAACAAACTTCATCAGCTTATACTCATCGTATCCGCCGTCTTTGTCTCTCTTTACAACAATCTTTGCGGAAGAAGACAGGGTAACCTCACCACTGTTCTTCGCCACCACGCAGGCGCCGGAGTCCACCGCCGCCTTATTGGACATACCGGTATCCACTACTGCGGATTCCGTGGTCAGAAGCGGAACGGCCTGTCGCTGCATGTTCGATCCCATGAGTGCACGGTTCGCATCGTCATTCTGTAAGAACGGAATCATGGATGTCGCAACGGAGAACACCATCTTCGGCGATACGTCCATCAGGTCCACGCTTGCCTTCGGGAATGCGGAAGTCTGATCCCGATATCTTCCCGAAACGTTATCGTGTTTGAAATGCCCCTCTTCATCCAAAGGCTCGTTTGCCTGTGCAACAAGCAAATCGTCCTCTTCATCCGCCGTTAAATAAACTACCTGGTCCGTAACAACGGGATTGGCCTTATCCGTCTTATCCACCACACGGTACGGTGCTTCGATCAAACCGTATTCATTGATTCTTGCATAAGACGCAAGAGAGTTAATCAGACCGATGTTCGGTCCTTCCGGCGTCTCAATCGGGCACATTCTTCCGTAGTGCGTATAATGGACATCTCGAACCTCAAATCCCGCACGGTCTCTGGAAAGTCCTCCGGGTCCAAGGGCGGAAAGTCTTCTCTTATGGGTAAGCTCGGACAGCGGGTTATTCTGATCCATGAACTGGGAAAGCTGGGAGGAACCGAAGAACTCCTTCACGGCTGCCGTTACCGGCTTGATATTGATCAGAGACTGGGGTGTAATCTCATCAATATCCTGGGTGGACATTCTCTCACGAACCACTCTTTCCATACGGGAAAGGCCGATTCGATACTGGTTCTGTAAGAGTTCTCCCACAGCACGGATACGACGATTGCCGAGATGGTCGATGTCATCCACCGTACCGATTTCTTCATCCAGATTCAGTAAATAGTTAATGGAAGTAAAAATATCTTCCTTTGTAATATGCTTCGGAATGAGGGAATGGATATTCTTCTTAATGGCTTCCTTTAAAGCCTCAACGCCCTTTCCTTCGTTCTCTTCCAAGATTTCTTTCAAAACCGGGAAGTAAACCAGCTCGCCGACACCAAGCTCCGCCGCATCAATCTCTTTCGGAATCCACTCCGAAATATCTACCTGCATGGAAGAAAGCACTTTCTCCGTGCGGGTCGGCCCGTCAATGAAGACATAGGGGACTGCCGCATTCTGAAGAGAAATGGCAAGTTCCTGGCTGACTACGGTACCAGCCTCTGCAAGAAGTTCCCCCGTCTCGGTAGAATAAACCGCTTCCGCAAGGGTATGCCCTTTGATACGGCTCTTAAAGTGTAACTTCTTATTAAATTTATATCTTCCGACCTTAGCGAGATCATATCGTCTCGGATCAAAGAACATGGAATGCAGGAGAGACTGTGCGGAATCCACGGAAAGCGGCTCTCCCGGACGAATCTTCTTATACAACTCCAATAAGCCTTCCTGATAGTTCTCGGAAGGATCCTTATCAATTGAAGCCTGCAACTTCGGATCGTCACCGAAGAGCTCCAGAATCTCTTTGTTGGAGCCGACGCCGAGCGCACGAATAAAAACGGTTACCGGAACCTTTCTTGTTCTGTCTACACGAACAAAGAAAACGTCATTGGAATCCGTCTCATACTCAATCCATGCACCGCGGTTCGGAATCACCGTACAACTGTACAGTTCCTTTCCGACCTTATCATGGTCAATCCCATAGTAAATACCGGGAGAACGCACAAGCTGGGATACAATAACACGCTCTGCACCGTTAATCACGAAAGAACCGTTCTCTGTCATCAGAGGAAGGTCTCCCATATAGATCTCATGCTCGTTAATTTCTTCTTTATCTTTATTAAAAAGGCGAACTTTCACCTTGAGCGGTGCAGCATAGGTAGCATCCCTCTCCTTGCACTCTTCAATGGTGTACTTTGCTTCGGACCGCACCAGTTTAAAGTCCACAAACTCCAAACTCAAATGACCGGCAAAGTCCTGGATGGGAGAAATATCATCAAAGGCCTCCCTGAGCCCCTCATGCAAAAACCACTCATAGGAATCCTTCTGGATTTCAATGAGGTTTGGCATTTCAAGGACTTCTTTACTGCGAGAGAAAGTCATCCTGAGATTTTTTCCGGTTTGCACCGGATGCATTTTGCTTTTTTTCATCGACCGTTCACCCCTAATGTCTGAGACAGACTCGTCTCATTGTTTAGAATTCACAATAAAAAGCACCCGACAGAGCATAGATAGGATTATATCTTCAAGTTACTTTGCAGGGTTTCTTATTTTTGCGAAAAATTGACGATTCCTTCACTTTTATTCGGCAAAATATTTCCGGAGTGCGGAAAAAGGGCATAGTCTGCCCACTGTCTGCCAAATAAGCAAACCTCATACTAACATCACCACACTATACTTGTCAAGGCATAGTGTGGTGATTCCTAAAACGCTATTTTCTTTTCTCACTCTTCTGCTTTGCGGTATCCGCTTTTACCGCTTCTTCCGCTCTTCCCCTGAGTTTTGCAAAAAAGCCTTTCTTCTTCGGTGCTTCCGGAACAGCCCCTCCGCGAACCGACTTTATGGAACGGATATAGATGCCCGACACGGCAACCTTCACTTCTTTTTTTAAAGGAAGCTGTTCATATACTGTCGGATCCGCCATCAAGGTGAGAACCTTCGGTCCTACCTTGGCTTTTACAATCGGAAGTTTCGTCATCCGGGCATAAAACGGCATCTCTTTGTCCACCTGTTCCGGAAGTCCCGCTTGAATGGCTTCCTTTACCCGCATCTTCTTCTTGTCAATAATCAACATGGAAACTTCCATGGTATGCGCTTCAATCATCGGTTGTTGCTGCGCTTGCCTGGCCTGCATTCTTCTTCCCAAGATGTACAGAATAACCAGAACCGCTAAGAGAACAAGGAGGACGGAAAGCAGAATCGAAATGACCGTTGGAGCCGAAATCGCAAGCAACATAGAAACAACCTCTTCTTTCAAATAGATTCGATAACTCTTATAGAATAACCAGTTTATTCTACCCTTTTAGAGGAAAAATTGCAATGGAGAGTTCCGTGTCCGCCACCAGCTGTTCAAACTGATAAAGAAAGTAGCGAAGACGGACTTCCGCCCTTCCCGCACTGAATTCATCATAAAGGAATTCCACCGAGCGTGTCGCAAAAGAAAGAGGAAGCGTTCCGCACTCCGTTTCATACTCCACGGACCACTTTACACCGGAAAGATACTCCACTCTCTGCCTGTCCTTCCAGTTTCGCATCATCACCACCCGTTCTTCTTTCGGAAAAAACTCCAGAGAATGGTGCACATTTTCCTGAAAATAGCTCAGGAGATAGCTGTTCTTCCGTGTCATCAGAACCCCTTTATTGCTGACGGAAAAGACATCTCTGTCTCCATCCAGATTTTGCTTCGTTTTCAATTGAACCAAAACTTTCATCTTCCTCCCCTACCCGGTCTGCCACAAAAAAAGGACTCTGCGTGCATCACAGAGCCCCTAGGAGATAGAAATCAAACATTTTCGAATCGATTACGTTTAGTATACTATTTTCTTTCCAAAATGTTTAAAGTCTAAAGAAATAATTATTTATGAAATTCTTAAGGTCTGTTCTCCGCACTGGCAATCAAGCGCTCAACAAGTTCTTCCAGTGTCCATCCCGCTTTCTGAAAAAGCATGGGATACATGGAAATGGAAGTGAAGCCGGGCATGGTATTGATTTCGTTAAACACGATCTCCTCTCCCGTAAAAAAGAAGTCCACTCTCGACAAAGAGTAACCGTCGACCGCAAGGAAGATGGACTTTGCCGCTTTCTGTATCCTTTCTTCCACCGTAGCCGGAAGCACGGGATTCAGTTCCGTCTTCGAATCCGGATTGTTGTACTTTGCGTCATAATCATAAAATTCCGCCGCTGCCTGAATCTCTCCGACAGAGGAAGCAATCACTTCTCCCGCCGTGCCGGAAAATACAGCACATTCCAGCTCTCTTCCTTTAATAAATTCTTCAATCAGGACACGACGATCCACCGTGAGTGCTTTCTCTACGGCAGAACATAAGTCCTCTTTCTTTTCCACCTTGCTCACGCCGCAGGAAGAACCTGCATTGGACGGCTTAACGAAGAGGGGAAAATGGAGAACTTCCTCCGCTTCTTTCTCGATTTCTTCCCGTCTCTTCTCTTTCTTCCACTCCGCTCTCGTGAGGGAAATATAGTTCGCCTGCCGAACGCCCTGCCCCTCTAAAGTTTTTCGAACCGCCAGTTTCGTGGAGATTTTATCC
>JABZIV010000013.1:0-366 GCA_015258095.1 Lachnospiraceae bacterium | reverse complement strand
ACATAAGGAATCTCGGCGAGTTCCAGGAGTCCCTGCACCGTTCCGTCCTCCCCGCCTTTGCCGTGCAGAACCGGAAACACGACGCCCACCTTCTCAGAGTGACTGCTCCCGTCTTCCTCAAAGTAGACAAGAGACTTCCATCCGGCGTCCGGAAGAAGCATAGCTCTTCGCTTCCCTTCTCTCCAGCTTCCATCCTGAATCTTATCCCCGTTTTCTACCGGAATCCAATCTCCCGTTTTCGTGATACCGACTAAAATCGGACGATATTTTTCGCGATTGACTGCGCGAAGCACGGTCAGTACGGAACGGCAGGACACTTCATGTTCTGTAGATTGTCCGCCAAAAAGTAAAACTAAATTCTTCATT
>JABZIV010000012.1 GCA_015258095.1 Lachnospiraceae bacterium | reverse complement strand
CATGTAGAAGTTGGGGCGTAAGCAACAGCTACAAGATTGAAAAGTTGAACCAACTCGTCAGAGGATGGATAAACTACTTTAAGATTGGAAGCATGAAAACGTTGTGCGCAAAGTTGGATGGAAACATTAGATACCGACTACGCATGTGCATTTGGAAACATTGGAAAACTCCACAAAACAAAGAGAAGAACTTGGTTAAGCTAGGTATACCAAGATGGGTAGCACATAAAGTTGCAAATACAGGAAATCGTATTGCGCATATGTGCCATAACGGATGGGTACAAAAGGCTATAAGCACAAAGAGACTAACCTCATTTGGATTAGTCTCAATGTTAGACTACTACACCTCAAGGTGTGTTACTTGTTAAGTTGATTGAACCGCCGTGTACCGAACGGTACGCACGGTGGTGTGAGAGGTCGGGAAATTTAATTTAAATTTCCCTCCTACTCGATCCCTATAATTCTAAAAGGTACTATATAAAAAAATAAATTACAGCAAATTTTGAATTTATTTAATATTTCATTCAAAATTAATAATCATTTTTTCCAAATTTCCTTATTAAAGTCCCGTTTTCATCAGGAGGCAAATTACAAGGGAATCGCCGGCGTTTTGGGAGAGAATTCCAAGCTGCATGACCTCTGGCTTGAGCATTTTGAGTGCGGAATATGGGTAGGAGACTATGTGGAAGCGGATAAAATGAAATATACCGATGAGCTGACCGTTTCCAACAGCCGTATTCGAAACAATTTTGCTGATGGAGTGAACTTTGCCCAGGGAACAAGAAATTCCAAGGTACAGAACTCCAATGTCCGTGGAAATGGAGATGACGGTCTGGCGATTTGGAGCAGTTCCAAGTGGGACAAGGAAAAAAAACAAGGACTATCTCAATAAATACTAACGCAAGCACAAGTATAAAATAGGCTAAAGTGACTTATCAGCCTATTTATGATATAATATATCTTAACAATAAAACGGATAAGGGGTAATAATATGGCAATTTCTTATAAACCATTATGGCACTTATTGGTAGAAAGAGAAATGAACAAAGAAGACTTAAAAAGAGCTGCAAACATAACAAGTAACATAGTTTCTAGAATGAGCAAAAACTCTTATGTGAACTTAGAATCATTAGAAAAGATTTGCCTGGCATTGGATTGCAGAATTGAAGATGTTATAGAAATTCATAGAAATGAGGTGGAATAAAATGAAGAAAATATTTTTTAGAAAGGAGGAAATAAAGTGAGTCAAGAAAATAAGATAAATCAATCTTGCTGAGGTTCAATACAAAAAACCACTGGTACAGTGGAAGAAAAAGCAAATTGCCCCAAATGTCACAAAATAGGAGAAAAGGTTAAGAATATAACTGTAAAGCATATGGTATCAGAAAACCTTATGGGAAAGGTTGTAGATGAAGAAACTTACTATTTATGTATGAATGAAGATTGTGATGTCGTGTATTATAACTTAAACAATGAAAGAGTTTTTTATAAGGAAGATGTAAAAGTTCCTATATGGTTTAAAAAGGATGCAAATCCCAAATATATATGCTATTGCAACCAAGTTACAGAGCAACAAATTATAAACGCTGTTTTAGATGATGGTGCAAAGAATATTAAAGATATTATTAGACTTACAGGGGCAATGAAAAATGGAAAGTGCGAAATTAACAATCCTTTGGGAAAATGCTGTAGTCCTTTTATTCAAGAAACCATCAATAAGGCATTAAAAAGCAAACAAAAGTTTGCGAAACATAATTTATAAAGTACGTCACAACAGTAATAAAATTAAAAATAATAAAAAACTATAGAATTAAAATTTTAACGGTTCAGATGTAAAAGTCTGGGCCGCTTTTTTATTTTTCCCGGAAAGGAGGTCACCTATATGGTAAATGATGAAGTTAATAATAAGGCTATAAATATTGAGATAAAAGTGGCTCAGTATTCAGCAAAGGCTATTTTAAAAGCTATGAAAAAGATTATAGAAGATGCCGATGAAAAAAGCCAACCACTTGCAGATTATATTAGTGAAAAAAGAAAAACTAATTCAAGGAAACTTAAGGATATGGTAAAGAAAGGTCAGCTGGAAAATATTGATGAGCAAATCGAAAATAAATTCTATGCTTTTAAGGATTACGCATATAGGCGTAAAATAAATTGGGGGTTTGTTAGAGATAAAGATACGAGACTTTATATTAACAATACAAACTACACAAAAGAAATGAATAATGAAAACTGGAAAAGGCTAGAAGATTTATTTTAATGAGGTGTTAAATGATAGAAAACAATATTCCAAAAGTATTTATATCATATTCGTGGGAAAGCAAAGAACACTCTGATTGGGTTAAATCTCTAGCAGATAAATTGTTAGCAGATGGTATTGAAGCCATAATAGATAGCTATGATGTAAGTCCAGGGGATAGACTTCCAAAATTTATGGAAAGCTCGATAAGAGATAGTGATTATGTAATTATAATTTGCACTGAAGAGTATAAAAGGAAAGCTAATAATAGAGAAAAAGGTGTAGGTTATGAAAGTCATATAATATCTGCGGAACTCTACAATAATCACAATGATAGGAAGTTTATTCCAGTCATTAGACAAGGAGATTTTAATTCAGCTTTGCTTACTTACCTAGATGGAAAACTTGCAATAGATTTAAGAGGTAATCCATTTAATGAAGATTCATATAAGGATCTTATTGCATCAATATTTAAAGTTAAAAAGAAACCTAAAGTAGGTATAAGACCATATTATGTTGATGAATATGAACCAATAACAATTGAGGGAGACGATATAAAAATAGTGGGCATTATAACAAATGAAGTTACCTTGCCAAAAAATGATGGAACAAGAGGTTCTGCTTTGTATAGAATCCATTTTAGATTATCTAGCAAATACTGGGTGGAGAAGCTGGAAGGCATTTATCTGGACGAGTCCATGGAGTATTCCGTTGAGGACGGTACCAAGGTCTTCAACTTTACCCCGGATGACATTCCGGAGTATATCCCCATTTCCGGAACAGCCTTTGTAGAGGATTACTACTATGAAGGAGAGGACTGGATCCGTTGGGAAAGTCCGGAAGGGGTAGAGTATGTGAAAATTCGGTATTGGAGCTTGATGAAGTTTTTTCGCAATTCTTCGATATGGATTGACAAGTATTTTCCATCTATGCTAGCATACCAGGCTGAACTTCTTGGTAGGGAGAAGTAAGGCTAAAGTATAGAGTTAAGGTATAGAGAGGAAGATAATTTATGTCAGAGAAGAGTTTGGCGATTTTTGGTTGGGTTGGAACAACGATATCCGTGCTTATGTATGTATCTTACATTCCGCAGATTATGAACAACTTACATGGAGTTAAGGGATCACCGGTGCAACCCTTTGTAGCAGCGATTAATGGTGTGATTTGGGTTAGCTATGCGTTGTTGAAGGCAAAAAAAGACTTTCCTTTAGCGGCGGCGAATGCACCCGGAATTATCTTTGGATTGATTACGGGAATTACGGCCATCCTGTAAATCCGGAGTTATTTTCGAAAAAATGGAATGCAGCTATTTCGAACGCAGTTTTTGAAATAGACCTGTTTTTGCTTGACTTTTCCATTTTGGCATGCTAGTATCTGCAAGGTATTAACCGAAGACAGCAGGTATCTAAGCTTTCAGATTGCTTCGCAGTATCTTGTGAAGCTAAGAAAGTAAAGATGTAAAGAGAAATCGCCCGCCGAGGAAAGAATAAAGGATTGGCTTCAGAAATGGAGCGTGGAATTCGTATTTTCATCCCCTGTCTTTGGCAGGGGATTTTTTAATTCTTACGGGAGAGTTTCGTGAAGAAAGAGCAACCCATTCGTGTTAATACTTTCTAAAAATAAAGAAGGAGGAAACCGAAGATGGCAAAGGTTGAATTAAAGCAGCCGATTATCGATGAAATCAAGGGATTTCTGGACGGCGCTGTAGCAGCTACCGTTGTAGACTATCGCGGTCTTACCGTAGCGGAAGATACAGCACTTCGTAAGGCTTTGAGAGAAGCCGGTGTGCACTACAAAGTCTTCAAGAATACCCTGATTAAGAGAGCTGCTGAAGGAACGGACTTCGCACAGTTAGATCCGGTATTGGACGGTCCTACCGCTCTTGCAG
This sequence comes from Lachnospiraceae bacterium, assembly GCA_015258095.1. Taxonomy (GTDB): domain Bacteria; phylum Bacillota; class Clostridia; order Lachnospirales; family Lachnospiraceae; genus Oribacterium. The sequence goes on along the minus strand of JABZIV010000012.1, from coordinate 48,116 downwards.
TATCGAAAGATGATGCGACGGCAGCGGCAAGAGTTTTTGCAAAGTTTGCAAAGACATCTCCGAAGTTGGAGTTTAAGGGTGCAGTTGTAGAAGGTAAGTTCTATGACGCGAAGGCAGTGCAGGCACTGGCAGAGATTCCGTCCAGAGAAGAACTTCTGGGAAGACTTCTCGGATCGATCAAGTCCCCGATCTCGAACTTCGCACGTGTGCTTAACCAGATTGCACAGAAGGGTGATGGAGAAGCAGCATAAGGCGGCTTAAAGAAGACTTCGAAACGCGAGTCAATGCGTAGAACTGGGGAGATTCCTGTTTTTGAGCTTTCGGAAGAAAACAAGGGGAATCCAAGAAAGGTAGTGGGATTTTATCCCGGAGGCAAGAGGTAGAATATCGCTTGTCGTTTAGCCAAGGAACAGAACATTTCTGTTCGAAAAATATTATTAATGGAGGAAAATACAATGGCAAAGTTAACTGTTGAAGAGTTTATTGCAGCAATTAAGGAACTTTCCGTAATGGAATTAAATGATTTGGTAAAGGCTTGCGAAGAGGAATTCGGTGTTTCTGCAGCAGCAGGCGTAGTTGTAGCAGCAGCAGGCGCAGGTGCAGGTGCCGGTGCAGCTGAGGAAGAGAAGACCGAGTTCGACGTTGAGCTTACTGATGTAGGCCCGAACAAGATTAAGGTTATCAAGGTTGTTCGTGAAGCTACAGGACTTGGCTTGAAGGAAGCAAAGGATCTTGTTGAGGCTGCTCCGAAGGTTCTTAAGGAAGGCGCTGCCAAGGCTGAGGCTGATGACATCAAGGCTAAGCTTGAGGCTGAGGGTGCAAAGGTTACTTTGAAGTAATTTCGCGAGACTACATCGGATGTCATGGTACTGTACTTTGGGGTTCGGTGTGAAGAAGGAGTTTCTTCAAAGAAAGAGAGAGGGCTTGTCCCTCTCTTTTTTTTATGCGTATTCCTTGCGAAAGCATTCCTTTCGAAGTGTTTGCTGTTTCAATCATCGGTATTGTATAATAGGTAGGTAAGACTAATACTCGGTTAGTTAAAATCGGAGTATTTGAAAGTTAGACTTGACTTAATAATCATTCCTATTTTATACTACCACTGTTTTTAGTAAACGAATACTTTCACATAGGTAAAAATGTGACAGCAAGTGTAGTGTTTCATAAGGAGGGTACTATGTTTTTTACGGAATTACCATGGAAGAAGATTGGCATTTTTGCAAGTGGCGTACTTTTCGGTACAGCAGGATTTAAGATTCTCGGATCCAGCGATGCAAAGAAGGTGTATACCGATGCAACCGCTGCATTACTTCGCGGACAGGATTGTGTTATGAAGATCAGCACAAACGTGAAGGAGAATTGCGAAGATATCTTTGCCGATGCAAAGCGTATCAATGAGAAGAGAGCGGAAGCGGAAGAGAATGCAGTGATTTCCGATAGTTGCGACTGTGACGGAAAAGAAGTCTAAGGCATCGCGGGTTTTACGGTAAGGATGCAGAAAACCCGAGAGAGAATCGGAAATAGAAAGAACCGGACAGTGCAGTTCTACGCAGTCCGGAACTATCGAAAACTGAAAATGTATAGAGGAAGGTAAGAGCGATGAAGTGTAAGATATTACATGAATCCTGTCAACGGATGAGGGTTCACGCTGTGCAGCCTCGTATGACCATGCAACAGGCGGATATTTTAGAGTATTATCTGCGTGCGCAGGAAGGGGTTGTTTACGCGAAGGTAAATGACCGAACCGGGGATGCAATCATTTCTTACCGGGGAGCACGGGAAGGGATTGTGGATGCCCTTTCCCGTTTTTCTTATGAAGAGAACAAATCCCTGGTTCCGGAACAAACCGGCAGAGCGTTGAATCGGGAATATGAAGACAAGTTAGTGCTCAGTGTAGTGGGACGTGCGGTAAATGTACTGTTTTATCCGGTACTTTTGAAACAGACCCTGACAGTGTTGCACGCAATTCCTTATGTCTTAAAGGGAATTAAAACGATTCTGAAGAGAAAAATTGAAGTGGCCCTTCTGGATGCGGTAGCCATTTCCGCCTCCATTTTAACAGGCGATTACAGTACAGCCTCTTCTGTGATGTTCCTTCTCGGGATTGGTGAGACTCTGGAAGAATGGACGCATAAGAAGTCGGTAGATGATCTTGCCCGGACGATGGCACTGGATGTGGACAAAGTCTGGACGGTTGTGCAGGGAGAAGAAGTTCTTCTTCCGATTCATGAAGTGGAAGTAGGGGCGGAAATTATTGTTCGTACGGGAAATATGATTCCCTTGGATGGAAAGGTCTATTCCGGTGAAGCCATGGTGAACCAGGCTTCTATGACGGGAGAAGCCGTTCCTGTTCGGAAGACGGCGGGAAGTTACGCCTATGCCGGTACGGTTGTGGAAGAAGGGGAGTGCCATATTCTTGTGGAGAAGGCGGCAGGTTCCGGAAGATACGACCGAATCGTAAAAATGATTGAAGAGTCCGAGAAGCTGAAGAGTGCGACGGAAGACAAGGCTTCTCATTTGGCAGATAAGCTCGTACCCTACAGTTTGGGCGGTGCCGCACTGGCGTATCTCTTTACAAGGAATGTAACGAAGGCGCTTGCCTTTTTGATGGTGGATTTCTCCTGTGCCTTGAAGCTATCCATGCCCGTATCGGTTCTCTCCGCTATGCGGGAAGCCGGAAAATACCACATTTCGGTAAAGGGCGGAAAGTTTATGGAAGTGATTTCCGAAGCGGATACCATCGTCTTTGATAAGACGGGAACCCTGACTTATGCCAAGCCGAAAGTAGAGAAGATTATCACCTTCAACGGCGAAGAGGAAAATGAGATGCTCCGTATGGCAGCTTGTCTGGAAGAGCATTACCCGCACTCCATGGCAAATGCCGTTGTTGCGGAAGCGGAGAGAAGAGAACTTCATCACGCTGAGCGTCATTCCAAAGTAGAATATGTTGTGGCGCACGGTATTTCCAGTATTTATGAAGGAAAGCATGTGCATATCGGAAGCTATCACTTTGTTTTTGAGGATGAGCATTGCACGATTCCAAAGGGAGAAGAGGACAAGGTAGAGTCTATTCCCGCGGAGCATTCGGCACTCTACCTTGCCGTGGAAGGAAAGCTTTCCGCAGTCATTTTGATTTCCGATCCGCTTCGTGCAGAAGCGAAGGATGTTATCCGCCGCCTGAAGAAGCTCGGCATCAATAAAGTCGTGATGATGACCGGGGACAACAGACACACCGCACAGGCGGTAGCGGATAAGGTTGGCGTAGATGCTTTCTATGCAGAGGTTCTTCCGGAAGATAAGGCGAAGTTTATCCGGGAAGAACATGAGAAGGGAAGAAAGGTGATCATGGTAGGAGACGGAATCAACGATTCTCCTGCCCTGTCTGAAGCGGACACAGGCGTTGCCATCTCTGCGGGAGCGGCGATTGCAAAGGAAATTGCGGATGTTACCGTGCAGGAAGGCGATCTTTATGAACTTGTTATCCTGAAAGACATCAGTAATCGCCTGATGAAGCGGATTCGGGAGAATTACAATTTCATCATCGGCTTCAATTCTATGCTGATTGCCCTGGGATTTTTTGGCGTAATCACACCGTCCGGTTCTGCGCTCTTCCATAATTTATCTACTATTGCAACAGGGTTGAAGAGCATGACACCGCTTCTTCCGGAAGAAAGTAGAGAAAAGATGGAAGTGCTGGAGGAGCAGGCAGAAGCCGAGGACCGGAGCTTTACTTTGGGAAAGGTACCTGCTTAGTCGAAAGGATATGCTTGGTTTTCCTTTCCTTTTAAAAGAAGGGGATAAAAAGGAGTCTTTGAAAGAGGAGGTACGTATGAAACCGTATGAAAGTCATGAGTCGGAAGAGAATTACCTGGAGGCGATTTTGATGCTTTCCCTGGATCATCGGAAGGTGCGTGCGATTGATATTGCCAATATGCTGGGCTTTTCCAAACCCAGTGTCAGTATCGCTTTAAAGCGTCTGAAGGAAGAAGGAAAGGTAGAGTCGGACGAAAAGGGCTCCCTCACTTTGACGGAGCATGGCTTGGTGATTGCGCAGAATACGTATGAGAAGCATACGGTGTTGACGGATGTTCTGGTTGCTCTCGGCGTAAATGCGTACACAGCCTCTCAGGACGCTTGCAGAATGGAGCATGTCTTAAGCCCAGAATCTTTTGCGAAGATCAAGGATTTCTATGCAAAATATAAAGAAGGGGCTTTCACGAAGAAGTAGCCTGTCAACGGGAAATAAAGTATTTATTATAGTAGGAAAAGAGACAGAGGAAGAAAACTTTCTGCTGTCTCTTTTTTTATTCTCTTCGCCTTTCATTTTCTTCGCTTTTTTATTCTCTTTGTTTTTTATCCGTTTTCCGTCTACACGCTTAAGCGTTGCTATGGAATCTAAATTTAAAATAATTATTCTATAAAGATAACAATCTTTGTTGACAAGTTAGTTAGAGAATGCTAATTTAATGGTTGGTTTTTAGATACTAACCGAAGTATGGATTTAGTTCTCTTTTATGCATGACTGGAGTAGAGGATGCGGAGAGCAGAAAGGAGGGCAGTATGCCACTGACATTGGCCGGCACGGGAGTTCCACTTGTTATTCAGAGAATCGGTGGAAATGCGGAGTTGAAGCAGCATTTGTCTGACCTGGGGTTCGTGGTTGGAGGAGAAGTTACCGTGATATCCACTTCTCTGGGAAATGTTATTGTGAAGATCAAGGATTCTAGAGTCGCTATCAGCAAAGAGATGGCAAACAAGATTATGGTGTAGAGGATAATGACGCAGGTTTTTGTATTCCTGCTCGTTATAGATTAGGTAAGAAAGAAGGCGGAGGGCAGTATGACACTGAAAGATTTGAGACCGGGGCAGAGCGCTGTGGTGAAGAAGTTGACAGGAGAAGGAGCTGTAAAGCGGAGAATCATGGATATGGGACTGACAAAGGGCGCAGAGCTTTTTGTTCGTAAAGTAGCTCCACTGGGAGATCCGTTAGAGATTACCGTTCGAGGGTATGAACTTTCTGTTCGTAAGGCAGATGCGGAGATGATTGAAGTAGAAGAGAAGGTTTAGGAGGGCGAAATGGCTATTACAATAGCACTTGCCGGCAATCCGAATGCCGGAAAAACAACATTATTTAACCAGTTAACAGGCTCGAACCAGTATGTTGGTAACTGGCCGGGTGTTACCGTGGAGAAGAAGGAAGGAAAGTTAAGAGGACATAAGGATGTGACCATCGCCGACCTTCCCGGTATTTATTCTCTTTCTCCCTATACATTGGAAGAAGTTGTTGCCAGAAACTATCTGATTAACAACCGTCCGGATGCGATTATGAATATCGTTGACGGAACAAACCTCGAGAGAAACCTCTATCTCTCCACACAGTTGAAGGAACTTGGCGTTCCGGTCATTATGGCGATCAACATGATGGACGTGGTAGAGAAAAACGGCGATGTTCTGAACCTCGATGCCCTTGGACAAGCAATGGGCTGTAAGATTGTCAGCATCTCCGCTTTGCGTAATAAAGGTGTGGATGAGCTGATTCGGATTGCTGTCAGTGAAGCGGAGCAGAAGACTGCCACCGATATTCAGCATAAGTTCTCCGAGAATGTGGAGAAAGCGATTCAGTCTATCGAAGAGAAGATTTCCGGAAATGTTCCCGAGAAGCTCGTTCGGTTTTTTGCGGTGAAGCTTTTCGAACGAGATGACAAGATTCGAAATGAACTTCCGGAAGCGGCAAAGAATGTAGATGTAGAGAGTATCATTGCCGCTATTGAAAAGGAAGAGGACGATGATGCGGAAAGCATCATTACCAATGAGCGGTATAAGTACATTCAGAGTATTATCGCCTCTGCATACGAGAAGAGAGGAAAAACCGGTCTTACGACATCGGATAAAATCGACTCTATTGTAACGAATCGTTTCATAGCTCTCCCGCTTTTTGCCGTGATTATGTTCGCGGTGTACTATATCTCCATTTCCACAGTGGGAACCAAGATGACCGACTGGGTAAATGATGTTCTTTTCGGTTCGGATCCCTGGTCCTTCTTCGGGCTGGTTGATGTGCCGTCTATTCCGGGCGCAGTGACTTCCCTTCTGGAGGCGATGAATGTCAGTGAAGCCTTGCAGGGACTTGTTATTGACGGAATCGTAGCCGGTATGGGTGCCGTAATCGGATTCCTTCCTCAGATGCTTACGTTCTTCTTCTTCCTTGCTATCCTTGAGGGATGCGGATACATGGCGAGAGTTGCGTTCATCATGGACCGTGTATTCCGTAAGTTTGGTCTTTCCGGAAAGTCCTTTATCCCGATGCTAATCGGTACCGGTTGCGGTGTACCGGGTGTCATGAGTTCCCGTACCGTAGAGAATGAGAGAGACCGTCGTATGACCATTATGACGACGACCTTCATTCCCTGCTCCGCAAAGCTGCCGGTTATTGCCCTTCTTGCCGGAGCCTTATTCAATAACTCGGCGTGGGTAGGCTGGAGTGCTTATTTCCTCGGCGTTTGTGCCATCGTGTTCTCCGGTATCGTATTAAAGAAGACAAAGATGTTCGCAGGACAGCCGGCGCCTTTCGTTATGGAGCTCCCGGCATACCATATGCCCCGTCCTATTGATATCTTAAAGAGCATGGGAGAGAGAGGAATGTCTTTCGTAAAGAAGGCGGGTACCATTATTCTCCTTGCGACCATCCTCGTTTGGTTCCTGTCCAGATTTAATTTCCAGATGCAGTATCTTCCGGAAGAAGACATGGATACATCCATTCTTGCCGCTTTTGGTAATGCTTTTACATGGCTCTTTGCTCCTCTTGGTTGGGGCAAGTGGAAGGCTGTAGTGGCAGCCCTTACCGGACTCATTGCAAAGGAAAATGTAGTAGGTACTTTCGGAACCCTCTTCCACTATCAGGGTGCAGAAGAGCTTGCCGAGGCCGGTGATCAGATTTGGGCACAGGTTCGTGAGTATTTTGGAAATGGTATCGCAGGATACAGTTTCCTTGCTTTCAACTTGCTCTGTGCTCCCTGCTTCGCAGCAATCGGCGCCATAAAGAGAGAGATGAACAATGGTCGTTGGACGATGTTTGCCATTGGTTGGGAGTGCTTCTTGGCTTACTGCGTATCTCTCGTAATCTACCAGATTGGCGGACTCATCGCCGGTGTTGTCAGCTTCAATTTCTTCACCATTGTGGCAATTGCGCTGATTCTGATTGGCATTTGGGGACTCCTACGTCCGTACAAGGAAGCGGAAACGCTTTCCGAGAAACAGGAAAGAGCCGTAGAAAAAGCTATGGCATAAACGAAGCGTAGAGGCATTGGATTGTACATTGTTTATCCGAGGTCTTCGTAAAATAGAATTATCATGAAAAAAGGATGAGCTTTCGTCTCATCCTTTTTTCATGGAGAGCAAGAGAAAAAAGAATTATAAAATTTCTATAATTTCTACCCATTTTTAGAAAAATAGAGTAGAATGTCGATAGTTAATTATAACTAACAGGAAGTGCCATTTGAAATCGGATAGCTGAAAAGGGAGTAAATTGTTTTTTCAGTGAGAAATGGATTTCGAAAAAAGACTGAAAATGCAGGCGGGAAAGAAGGAAAAGAGTATGGGAAATCTGATTGTGGTTGCAGCGGTAGTATTACTGGTCGTTTTTATTATAAGAGTTCTCCGAAAGGAGCATAAAGAGAGCGGGTCTTGCGCATTTTGCAGCTATGCGAAAGCCGGAAAGTGTAATCATGTGGGACATGAAGAATTGGATCATCCGGAGTTTCATCTGACCAAAGAGCAACAGGCCATTCTGGATAGGCATACCAGGGTGAGAGGGAAGTAGAGCGCCATGCGATTCCTTTTCGAAATAGAAGAGGAGAGAAAGCAATAAAGGAAATTCATTTTATATAAGGATGGAATCGATTGGATTTACTGCTTGAAAGAAAATGTAGTAGTTTTTTCGGTTTTTGGGTACAATAGGAAAGATAACAGAGACAAGGGGATAAAGGAGTGTCGTATGTTGTGTATTGAGACCCAAAACTTACTGGTAAAGATTAAAGAAAAAGGAGCGGAACTGTGCTCTATCTATGATAAGGATAGAGGGCGGGAAGTACTCTGGCAGGGAGACCGAAGAGTTTGGGCTGAACAGTCGCCGCTTTTATTTCCGTTTATAGGCCGTCTTGAAGAAAGCCGGTATTCTTATAATGATGAGCAGTTTTCGATGACCCTGCACGGCTTTGCAAGAGACAATGTATTCCGCGTTGTGGAGAGCAACGCGGATTCCTGTATTTTGGAGCTAAGGGACACTGCCCTGAGCAGGGAGTCCTATCCTTTTTTCTTTCGACTTCGGCAGTCCTATAAAGTGGAAGAAAAGGCACTTTTTATCGAGACCAGAGTCGAGAATCTTGGGGTGGAGACGCTGTACTTCGCCCTGGGACTGCACCCAGGATTTCAGTTTTTCGGGAAAGAAGATCAGATTTCGGACTATCTTGTGGAGTTCCCTTTAGCGGAAAAGGAAGAACTGGAGCAGGTTCTCTTCTCGGAGAAAGGGCTTGTGGAAGAAAAACGCGGAAGCAGGGCACTATGGAAGAAAGGGATCGCTCTTTCCGAAGAACTCTTTCTCCACGATGCACCGGTCTTTCCCGAGACAGGGGGAAAAGTGCTGTTCCATAGAAAAGGAGAAGAGCACGGCATTTCTGTAGAGTATCCGGACTACCGTTATCTTGGACTCTGGCAACCGTATGGAAAGGATGCCGCTTTTCTCTGTGTTGAGCCGTGGACTTCCCTCCCCGGAAGAGACGGAATCCTTGAGGATATAGGGGAGAAGAAGGATATGCAACAGTTGTATCCGGAGAAAGAAAAGACGTATAGCGTGAAAATCAGCTTATATTAAAAAAAACCGGGAAGAGAATTTCTCTTTCCGGTTTTTTATGTGTATCGGGGACGCACTCCCTTTATATTCTTTTCCCGAATCGCGCGGAAGTTTTTATATATTTTTTTCGAATCGTGCGGAAGCCTTTTCTTTTCTATAATTAAAGAGAACCAGGAAAAGGGTGACGCATTCCGAAGAAGGATAAGCAAGCCATATTCCGTTCATCTTCCAAAGCGAAGAGAGAAGAACGGCGAAAAAGACGATAGCGAAGGTACCGCGAACCAGGGAAACGGTGAAGGCAGGCTTCGGGTTGTTGGTTGCGGAAAAATAGGAAACAAGGAGCGTGTTGATGCCGACGAAGAAGAAGGCTGAGAAGTACAGACGGATACCTTGTTTCGCGTAGTCGTAGAGTCCCTGACTGTTTTCACTGTTAAAGAGTCCGATAAAGAAGTCACTTTGAAAGTTTACAAGGAAAACAATCAGAACGGAAAAACAAAGTGCGGTAAAAATACCGTACTTTAGATATTTTTGCAGGGTTTTTACGTCCTTTTTTCCATAGCTCTGACTCATCAGAGGCTGTGCCCCCTGTGCCAGACCGTTGAACATGGCATTGCATACGGAAGAGACGTTGGTGATAACGCCGTAGCTTGCAACGCCGGTGTTTCCTGCAAGGTTCAGAATGAGGAAATTAAAGGTGGCAACCGTTACGGAGCTTGCCATTTCGCTGATAAAGTTCGAGAGTCCCAGCTGGCAGCAGGCGCAGAAATGTTTCCAGCGCGGAGTCTGCCAGGCGAAGGGAATCGTATTTTTCTTACTACAGAAGTGGAACAGGCAGATAGCGGAGCTGAGCACCGGGGAAATGCCGGTTGCCAGGGCGGCACCTGCCATTCCCATTTTGAGCGGGAACATAAAGATATAATCAAAGACAATGTTAAACAGGCTTGCGGAGACGGAACCGATCATGGCAATGGAGGGGTTGTTGTCATTCCGGACAAACGCGCCTGTGGCGTAGCTCGCCATATAGAAGAACGCAAAGGGAAGGATACAGCGGAGGTAGGGAATCCCGAGATCCTGCAATGCCCGATTTGCACCGAGAAGAGCAAGGAGGTTTCTTGGAAATAGCAGTCCTCCAATCATGAAAGGGATGCTTGCGAGTGCAATCCAAAAAAGGGATTGCAGGAAGAAGGAACGGACATCCTTTCCTCTTGCCTTCCGAATACTGTATCTTGTCGCACTGCCGATTCCAATCATGGCACCGACGGCATTCATCACGCCGTACAGGGGAATCACCAGATTCAATACGGCAAGGCCGTTGCTTCCGGCATACGTTGCGATGAAATAGGTGTCTGCCAGGATGTAGATGGACATTCCCATCATGGCGGCAACACTATGGCTCACGTATTGCATGAATTTTTTCATGGAAAACCTCGACTTTTGCAAATTCAATTCGCGCGTAGTATAATGTAACGCACTTTAAACCCTTCGTAGCAAATGCTAATCCTATCATAAAAGAAGATTTCTTCGCAAGATGTGGAATGCGGCGAAATCCGGCGAAAAACGAGAGTGCTGCGAACAGAAGAGGAACGCAGGTTGAAGTAGAGTAGAGATAAGGGGAGAAAGCGGATGAGACGCGCGTTGACCGAGGAAGAAAAGTATAAGCAGATGATGGAAGAGCCGGTGAATACACTGATTCCGCGGCTGGCCATTCCTTCTATGGTATCTATGGTGGTGGTTGCCATTTATAATATGGCAGACACTTTTTTTGTGTCCCAACTCGGAACCTCCGCTTCCGGTGCGGTGGGCATCGTCTATTCGATGGTGGCGATTATTCAGGCGATTGCTTTTATGATCGGGATGGGATGCGGAAATGAAATTTCCCGTCTCCTTGGTGCAAAGAAGCAGGAAGAAGCGGCGCGTTTTGTGGCGATAGGCTTTTTTACGGAAGTTATTCTGGGAATCCTCATTGCCGCATTCTGTATCTTTTTCTGTGAACCGCTGGTCTATGCGCTGGGGTCTACAAAGACCATTGCGCCTTATGCCATCAGTTATGCAAAATATATCCTCCTTGGCACCCCCTTCATCATGGCGTCTCTCGGCATGAACAATATGCTCCGTTTTCAGGGAAATGCGTTCTATTCGATGCTGGGTATCAGTACGGGCGGCATTCTCAATATGTTTCTGGACCCGCTCTTTATCTACGGATTTCACATGGGCATCATGGGGGCGGCAGTTGCCACGACCCTGAGCCAGATTGTTTCCTTTCTGATTTTACTGTTTCAGTGCAATAAGATGCCGGCGTGTATCTCCGTTTCTTTTCGGAACTTTAAGCCGACCGGAAGAAGATATTCTCTGATCTTGCAGTTCGGCTTACCTTCTCTCGCGCGCCAGGGGATTGCCGGTGTATCTACGATCATTCTCAATTTCTCTGCACATCCTTATGGTGATGCGGCGATTGCGGCGATGGCTATTGTGATGCGGATTACGATGTTTTTAAACTCTCTCGTTATCGGATTCGGACAGGGATTCCAACCGGTTTGCGGCTATTGTTATGGAGCGAAAAACTATAAAAGAGTGGAAAAAGCCTATTACTACAGTCTAAAAATCTGTTTTTTCATGCTTTTGGTGATGGGCGCTCTGGTTTTTCTCTTTGCAAAACCGATTATCACGTTCTTCCGGAGAGAAGACCGGGAGGTAATCCGCATCGGCTATCTTGCCCTTCGTTTGCAGTGCCTTACGATTCCGCTTGCGGCACAGCTCACTATGGCGAATATGTTTAGTCAGACAACAGGCTATCCGTTTCGGGCAAGCATCGTTGCGCTCCTTCGACAGGGAATCTGCCTGATTCCGGTACTTTTCGTCCTGCCTCCTCTTTTCGGTCTGCTCGGCGTGCAGATGTCGCAGCCGGTCAGTGATGTTTTTGCGGCGATTATCGCTTTCCTGATTACCGATAAGATTCTGAAAGAGTTGAAAGAAAAATAGATTTATACAATATGCTGTAAAATCATATATGCTGCTGTTCCGACAAAGACGGAGAGCAGCATATTTCGTTTCCAAAGATGCAGCCCTAAAGTGAGAAGAAGGGCGATTCCTTCCGGCAGACCGTGTGTGCCCGAAAGAAAGTGCACGTCTTTCAGGCAATAGACGACAAGGAGACCAAAGGTTGCCTTGGGAAGGACTTTCCCGAGGTAAGCCACAAAGGCGGGCGTCTTCTTCCGAAACAGAAGGAAGGGAAGAAAACGGGTCAGCATGGTGCCGAGAATACAGATTCCAATCATAAGGATTCTTTCCATGGTATTCATACGTATTCCTCCTTTTTTGAAATGGTAATTTCATCGCTTTTTCCGAGAAGCGGGCGGAGAAGGGTCAGGAGGAGAAAAATCAGGAGCATACTGGGAAGCATAAAGCGCTTTGCATGGAATAGAATGAGGCAGAGAAAGGAAGAAAAAAGACCGACAAAGGACGCAATATGATTTTTCTCCTGCAAGACTTGCTCCAGAAAGATCAGGAAGAACATCGTAGTCATCACAAATTCGATTCCCTTTGTGGGAAAGGGAAGCGCATCTCCGATGAGAGATCCCAGGCAGGCACCGAAAACCCAATAGAAGTGATTCAGCAGGGTAACCCAGAACATAAAGTAGTCTTTAGGAATCCCTTTAGGCACTGCTGTGCTGTAGTTAATAGCGAAAGTCTCGTCACACATTCCGAAGATGAGGTATTTTTGTAAGAGCCCTTTTTTGGGGAAAATGTCCAGCATCGCGATGCCATAAAAGATGTGGCGCATCTGAATCAGTAACGAAAAGAGTAGAGTCTCTAAGGGCGCGAAAGGAGAGAGAAGCAGCTGTACAGCCAGCATTTCTAAAGAACCGCCATAAATTAAACTGCTCATGGCGAGTGTGTACCAGACGGAGAAACCGGAACTGTTCATGTACACGCCGTAAGCGAATCCCCAGAAAAGAAAGCTTGCGAGGATCGGTACGGTGTGGGGAAAGGCTGTACGGAGTGCCTTCTCGAGTGCCATGCGCTTTCGCGCAGCGGGTACGGTCTCCGATTCCTTTCTTTCTTCTCCTAATGCTTCTTCTTTTCTTTCCACTTTTATCCCTTTCTTTATGTCGGTTTCCGCACCGCTGCTTTATGTTGGTTTCCATAGCGCTACCTTAAACTTCACTTAATGACGAATTTCTATTCTATAGGCTTTCTCTGAAAAAGCAAGAAAAGGATAGGGTCAAAAGCGGAAACGGAAGCTATTTGAAGCTGCGTGGCACTGTGCTATACTCCTTCTTGTATTGGAGGAGGGCAGTATGTTTTCGCTTTTATTATGGATTATTTATTTATCGTTTATCAGCTTGGGACTTCCGGATGCATTACTCGGCTCGGCTTGGCCGATTATGCATCAGGACCTGAATGTGCCCCTGTCGTATTCCGGAAGCATCTATATGACGATTTCTTTTTGTACTATTCTGTCCAGCTTACGGAGTGAGAGTTTAAACATCCGCTTCGGAACGGGAAAGATTACGGCATTTTCCGTGCTCCTTACGGCGCTTGCCCTTCTGGGATTCTCCCGCAGCCATTCTTACTATGCCTTACTTCTTTTTGCAGTACCCTACGGTCTCGGTGCAGGTTCGGTGGATGCCGCTTTAAATCATTATGTTGCGCTCCATTATTCGGGAAGGCAGATGAACTGGCTACATTGTATGTGGGGAATAGGAGCGTCTCTCGGACCGTATATCATGGGCTTTGTTCTGCAACGGGGCTCGACTTGGCGGACAGGGTATTTTACGGTATTTATTTTACAGGCAGTTCTTACAACGGTTCTTTTCTTGAGTCTTAGCCTTTGGAAACAGAAGGAAGAGAAAACGGGTACTGCGGAGAAAGGAAAAGAGGAAGTAAAGCGCATAGAGGAAAGAGAAAAAGAGCAGAAGGAAACAGAAGAAACAGAGAAAAAGAAGAGGAAGCCGGCATCCTTTCGAGAAATTTTTGCGATTCAGGGAGCCAAGGAGTGCCTTGCCGCATTTTTCTTCTACTGTGCCATTGAGCAAACCATCGGACTGTGGGCGGGGTCCTTCATGGTGTATTCCTTAAAAATCGATGCAAAGCTTGCCGCATCCCTGGTTGCCCTGTTTTATTTCGGTATCACTTTTGGCCGTTTCCTGTCGGGGATTTTCTCCGTAAGACTGAAGGATGAAGAACTGATTCAGGCAGGATTTTTTATCTTGTTTTTTGCTTTGCTTCTGCTTTTTATTTCCTTCTTGGTTCCACAGGGACCGGCTCTTTTTGGAACGAGCGAACGAGTGGTTCTGATTGCTTTCAGTCTGCTTTTTTTGGGACTCGGGTGTGCGCCGATTTATCCGGCCATCATTCATTCCACTCCTTATAACTTCGGTGCGGAAAATACTTCCGCATTGATTGGAAAGCAGATGGCGGCAGCGTATATCGGGAGTCTGTCTCTTCCGCCTCTTTTCGGTTTCATCGCAAAGCAAGTCGGAACGAGCCTCTTTCCGTTTTATGCGATGCTTCTGTTCCTTACCATGGTTTATTTTTATAGGACTTTACTGCGGAAGACGAGAAGAGCGAAAGCGGAGAGAAGATAGGAGGACAAGATGAAGCGGGAATGGATAAAAAAGCTGGAAGATTCTTTTATGGTGAATGTAGGCATCGTGATTGTGGCGGCGGCCATTTTCTTTTTCCAGGTGCCGAGTCATGTGGCGGTATCTTCCATTTCGGGTTTGGCCATTATTCTGAATCACTTTTTGCCTCTGTCCGTTGCAACACTGACGATGATCATGAATGTTTTTCTGCTGATTGTAGCCTACTTCTTTCTTAGTCATAACTTCGCCTATAAAACGGCTTATACGAGTATTGCCCTTCCGGTCGTTCTCTTTATTTTTGAGAAGCTCTTTCCGAATAACCAATCCATGACAGGAGATATTCTTCTGGATGTCATTGCCTATATCTTCTTTGTCAGTATCGGACTGGCGATGCTCTTTAATCGAAATACCTGTTCAGGCGGGCTCGATATCGTGGCAAAGCTTCTCCAGAAATACCTCCACATGGATCTCGGAAAGGCAATGGGAGCTGCCGGACTTTGTATTGCGGCACTCTCCGTATTTGCCTTCGATAAGAAGGCGGTAGTGCTTTCTATCCTGGGAACCTACTTTAACGGGATTATTCTGGATTACTTCCTCTTTGGACAGACGATAAAGAAACGGGTTTGTGTGATTACCGATAAGGTGGAACCGGTTACAGATTTTATTTTAAACCGTTTACATAGCGGAATGAGTGTTTATGACATCGTCGGCGCCTACAGCCATGAGCGGAAGAAAGAGATTGTGGCGGTAGTGGACCGGCAGGAGTACCAGAAACTCATGACTTTCCTGGAGAAGGAAGACCCGAAAGCCTTTATTACGGTATACAATGTTGCGGAGATTCACTACACACCGAAGAAATGGAAGTAAGTTTTCTTTGACGGAAAAGCGGTAAAGGAATCTTGTAAATACCTTCTTTTTTGGTAAAATAGAACCATTGCTGTCTAAAGGGGAATATTTTTTTCAGGAGTTCTTCATAGCAGTAAAAATGACAGAAGGGGGTTTTTATGAGTTGGAAAAAACGCTGATTGATTTACAAGGGATTACCAAGTCATTTGACGGAGAGCTTATTTTGGACGATCTTTCTCTTGCGATACGGGAGAACAGTTTCGTGACTTTGCTCGGGCCTTCGGGCTGCGGAAAAACGACTACACTTCGAATTATTGGAGGATTTGAGCGGCCGGATAAGGGACGTGTCCTTTTTGAAGGTAAGGATATCACGGATCTTCCGGCAAACAAAAGGCAGCTCAATACGGTTTTTCAGAAGTATGCTTTGTTTCCGCACATGAATATTGCGGACAATATTGCCTTTGGACTCCGTATCCGGAAGAAGTCGGAAGAATACATCCGGGACAAAATTCAATACGCCTTGAAACTCGTGAATTTGCAAGGCTATGAGAAACGTTCCGTGAATTCGCTCTCCGGCGGGCAACAACAGAGAATTGCGATTGCCCGTGCCATCGTGAATGAACCGAGAGTGCTGCTTCTCGATGAACCGCTCGGCGCGCTGGATCTGAAGCTGCGGCAGGAGATGCAGTACGAACTGATTCGCTTGAAAAATGAATTGGGAATCACCTTTATCTATGTCACCCATGATCAGGAAGAGGCACTGACGATGTCCGATTATGTGGTGGTGATGAATCAGGGGTATATCCAACAGGCGGGAACTCCGGAGCAGATTTATAATGAGCCGGAAAATGCCTTTGTGGCTGATTTTATCGGCGATTCCAATATCGTACCGGGACTGATGTTAGAGGATAGACTGGTGCGTATTTTCGGCGCGAACTTCCCTTGTATTGATGAAGGATTCGGGAAAAATAAACCGGTCGATGTCGTGATTCGTCCGGAGGACGTGGAGATCCTGGATGAAAACGACGATAGAGCCATCCTGCACGGAACGATGACACATATCATCTTCAAAGGAGAAATCTATGAGATGGAATGTACCACGGCGAACGGCTTTGAGTGGCTTGTGCATTCCACGGAGATGCATGAGGTGGGGACGAAGGTGGGAATTTATGTGAAGCCTTCGAATATTCAGATTATGAATAAGCCCGAATCGGAGGATGAGGAGGCTATCGGCGTTGAAGATTAAGGAAAAATGTGTTTTGACTGCCCCTTACCTTGTCTGGATGGGCGGTTTCATTGTGATACCGTTGCTTTTGATCCTCTACTATGCCTTTACGACAAAGGGAGGCGCCTTTACCTTCTCCAATGTTGCGGAGATTCTACGCTGGGAGAATTATAAGCCCTTATTTTTGGCTTTGCTTCTTTCTCTTGCAAGCACGGTTTTCTGTTTTATTCTGGCTTTTCCCCTTGCGCTGGTACTGCGCAATAAGAAAATCGGGAGAGGCTCCTTTGTTGCATTTATTTTTATCTTGCCGATGTGGATGAATTCCCTGCTGCGTGTGCTCGCATGGCAGACCTTACTGGAACGGAAGGGTGTATTAAATGAAATTCTGACCTGCCTTCATCTTCCGGAACAGCACCTCATCAATACACCGTATGCGATTATTCTCGGGATGGTCTATGATTTTCTGCCTTTTATGATTCTTCCCATTTACAATACCCTGAGTAAAATCGATGACAACACCATCAATGCGGCGTACGACCTGGGGGCGAGCTTTTTCACGACGCTTTGGAAGGTGATTCTGCCCTTGTCCATTCCGGGAATTGTATCCGGGGTGACGATGGTCTTTGTACCGGCGCTGACCACATTCGCCATTTCCAACATCCTTGGCGGAGGAAAGATTTACCTCATCGGAAACGTGATTGAGCAGGAATTTACCCAGAATTCCAACTGGAATGTCGGTTCGGGACTTTCGATGATTTTGATGGTCTTTATCATCCTGTCTATGGCGGTGCTGTCTCGCTATGACACGGGAGAGGGGGCGATGTTCTGATGGAAAAGAAGTGGAAAAGCTGGGTGGAAAATGGCTACCTCGGCTTGATTGTTCTGTTTATGTATGCCCCGATTTTTATGCTTTCTGCCCTTTCCTTTAATGCTGGACGGAGCAGAGCGCATTTTTCGGGTTTCAGTTTGCATTGGTATACGGAAATGTTTCAGGATGAGGCGATTTTAGCCGCTTTGCAAAATACCCTGATTATCGCCTTCGTGTCCGCATCTATTGCGACGGTTCTTGGCACAATGGCTGCGGTGGCGATTCGAAATATGAAGAAACTCCCCAGGAATCTCATCATTGGGGTGACGAATGTTCCGATGTTAAATGCGGATATCGTGACGGGAATCTCTCTGATGCTGCTGTTCATTGCCTTTCGCTTTACCCTGGGCTTTGGAACGATTCTCATTTCCCATATCACGTTTAATCTCCCTTATGTGCTGCTTTCGGTGCTGCCGAAGATACGGCGCAGTTCTCAGGTGAGCTATGATGCGGCGCTGGACCTCGGTGCCAGCCCCCTCTATGCCTTTTTCAAGGTGGTGCTGCCGGACATCATGCCCGGTGTCCTGTCCGGTTTTCTCCTTGCCTTTACCATGAGTCTGGATGATTTTATTATCACCCATTTTACAAGGGGGGCGGGAATCGATACGATTTCGACACTGGTTTATTCAGAGGCAAGGAAAGGCATCAAACCTTCCATGTATGCCCTGTCTACCCTGATTTTTGTAACGGTTTTCGTGATTCTCGTATTTGCCAACTTCGCTCCGGGAGCACTGGAAAAGACGAAGAAAAGCTGAGAAATTTTCTTTTTTTGACTTGCAACGGTATGTGTGAAAAAAGGAAAATAGAAAAGGATATTTTATGGTCAGTCATTTAAAAAAATCCGTGATGTATTCTTGTGCGGGAGCACTGCTCCTTTCCGCGCTCCTTTTCGTTCCTTCCTGCGGGAAGAAGGACAGCGGCGCGGAACAGGGGAGTGAGTCCTCGGCACAAAGTGAAAATGTGGTCAACGTCTACAATGCCGGAGAGTATATTGATCCGGAAGTGCCGAAGATGTTTGAGAAGGAAACGGGTATCAAAGTCGTATATGATACTTTTGAGACGAACGAAGAAATGTATCCGGTCATTGAGGCGGGAGGCGTGGTATATGACGCGGTTTGTCCTTCCGATTATATGATTGAGAAAATGTTACAAAACCATCTTTTACAGGAAGTGGATTTTTCCAAAGTCCCGAATATTAAGGAAATCGGGGCGGATTATATGAAGATGTGTGAGCAGTTCGATCCCGGGAACCGGTATGTCGTACCTTATACCACGGGAACGGTAGGAATTCTTTACAATAAGCGGATGTTCGATAAACTGGGGGTTCCCTATCCCACGAAATGGGCGGATCTCTGGAACCCGAAGCTGAAGGGAGAGATTCTGATGCAGGATTCGGTGAGAGATGCGTTCATGGTTGCGTTGAAGAAGGAAGGCCACTCCATGAATACCGTCTCGGATAAGGACCTGGACGAGGCTCTACAGGATTTGATTCGGCAGAAACCCTTGGTACAAGCCTATGTTGTCGATCAGGTACGGGATAAGATGATCGGGGAGGAGGCTGCCTGCGGCGTGATTTATTCCGGAGAGATTCTCTATGTTCAGGGGGAACTGGAAGGCACGGATGTGGAAGTGGACTATGTGATTCCCGAGGAAGGCACGAATGTCTGGTTCGACGGCTGGGTTATCCCGAAGAATGCAAAGCATAAGGAGAATGCGGAGAAGTGGATGAATTTTCTTTGCCGTCCGGATATCGCGGCGAAGAACTTCGAGTACATCACCTATCCAACACCGAACACCGGCGCGCTGAAACTCCTGGATAAGAAGTACACGGAAAATAAGGCTCTTTTTCCGGATATGAAAGAGCTTTTGAAGAAGAGTGAAGTCTACACTTATCTTGGGGAGAAAAATGAGGCAAAGTACAATAACCGCTGGAAGATTTTAAAAGCATCATAAACGGCAGTCTTTTATAGTGCATAACTGCTTGGAAAATGCCATTTCTCTTAGAAATTTTCATGTAGCTTGGAAGCGGGGAGAGAACAAGAATTTGTTCCTTCTTGCTTCTTTTTTATTTTGAAAGGATAAAAAAGCTGTTCTCCTTCCTTATATTTTGGTAAAATAATCCAAAATAAAATATTGCAGAACATGATTTAAAGCAGCTGTAGTGTAAAGGGGGAAGACGATGCGTACAAAGTATGTGGCTTATATTGGTTCTTATTCCTATACCGGTTCGGCAAAAGGAATCACAATTTGTGATGTAGATATGGAGAAAGGAAGATTCATTAAACGAACCGAAATCGAAGTGAATAACTCCTCCTATGTCGTAGCGAGTCGGGATGAAAAGACACTTTACTCCATTGCCGATGAAGGCGTCGTTGCCTTCCGTATTCTGGATAATGGCGGATTAAGCAAGTTAAATGTAAAAAATATTCGGGGAATGAGAGGCTGCCATCTTGCGGTCGATAAAAGCGGACAGTACCTGATGGTTTCCGGCTATCATGACGGAAAGGCGACCTTGCTGTCTCTTTTACCGGACGGCTCGATTGGAGAGATTGTGGACGGCGTATATGACCAGGGAATTGGCTCCGTTGCAGAACGAACCTTCCGTCCCCATGTCTCCTGTGCCCGTATGACGGATGACCAGAAATACATCTTGATTGCCGACCTGGGAATAGACCAGGTGAAGGTTTTCCGCTTCGATAAGGCAGACGCCAGAATGCGGCAGATTGATACCCTGCGCTGTGAGTTACAGTCCGGTCCGCGGCACTTCCGCTTCAGTCCGGACAGGAAGTATCTGTATCTGCTCTATGAACTGAAAAATGTAGTGGATGTTTACAGTTTTCATGAAGAGGAAGACGGGGGAGAAGTTTCCTTTGAGAAGATTCAGACGATATCCACATTCCTCGAGAAAGACCGGGATCCCCTGATTGCAGCCTGTCAGATGCGCTTCTCTCCGGATAAGGAGGCTTCTCATCTTTTTGTGGCAAATGCCGGGATTAATACGATTTCCATCTATGACAGAGATTTCGATACCGGACTTCTTACGATGAAAGGAAGCCTTCCGGTAGGAGGAGAGTATCCGAAAGATTTCTGCATCTTCCCGGATGAAAGGCATATTGCGGTTGCGAACAATGAGAGCGGAACGATTACTTTTTTGAATATTGATTATGAGCACGGGCTTCTTTCCATGAGTGCAAGAGATTTGGAAGTGGATGAGCCGAACTGTATCTGCATGGTAAAGTGCCGCGGCTAAGGAATAGAGGAGAAGTATGGGTGGAAGCAGTTTTGGGAAGCTTTTCCGCATCAGCACCTTTGGGGAATCGCACGGGAAAGCGCTAGGGGTCGTTGTCGACGGCTGCCCTGCGGGTTTATCCCTTTCCGAAGAGGATATTCAGGCGCTTCTTGAGAGGAGACGTCCCGGAAAGAATCTCAAGATGACAGAGCGAAAAGAAGCGGACCTCGTGGAGATTCTTTCGGGCGTTTTTGAGGGGAAAACTACGGGAACACCGATTGCCCTTCTCGTTCGAAACGAAGACCAGCGCTCGAAGGATTATGGAGAGATTGCCCATTGCTTCCGACCGGGACACGCGGATTACGGATTTTTCTGTAAGTATGGTTTCCGGGACTATCGGGGCGGGGGACGTTCCTCCGGACGGGAAACGATTGCCCGGGTGGCAGCAGGCGCTATCGCAAAGAAGGTTCTGGAGGAGCTTGGCGTGAAAGTCTCGGCACGCGTGACAGAACTCGCGGGCGTCTCTCTTTCCGTTTCGGGAGGAGAGAAGGAAGCGGATGAGCGGATTCTGCAGCTCCGGGAAGACGGGGATTCCGCAGGTGGCGTTGTGGAGTGCCGTGTTACGGGAGTCCCCGCAGGAGTCGGAGAACCGGTCTTTGACAAACTGGATGCCGATTTTGCGAAAGCGCTGATGTCGATTGGCGCGGTCAAGGCCGTGGAAATAGGAGATGGCGTCTCCGTGTCGAGAAGCAAAGGTTCAGAGAACAATGATGCTTTTCTTCCGTCTTCTGAAGGAACAGAGGATTCCTCGGAAGAGGCTGTCTATCCCCGGGGCGGTAAGAGCGGAGAAGAAGGACGGTTGAGACTGACGAAAGCGAGCAATCATAGCGGCGGAATCCTCGGCGGGATGGCGGACGGTTCGGAGATTCTCTTGCGAGCCAGCTTTAAACCGACCCCTTCCATCAGCAAAGAACAGCAAACTGTAAATGAATACGGAGAGCCTGTTACGATTGCCATAAAAGGGCGGCATGATCCGACTGTGGTCGAGAGAGCCTGTGTTGTGGTGGAGAGTATGACGGCAATTACCGTTCTGGATGCAATGCTCCAGAACATGAGCTCGAAGATGGAATATTTAAAGAGCGTATATAGTTAGAAAAGTGTAGAGACGAGCAAGAGGACAGCCGGGAAAGAAAGGCTGCTTTCGTCGTACAGGGTAGAAACAAGGGCTGTTTTTGCTATAAAGGATAGAAACTAGGGGAAAGAATATGGGAATAGAAACCGTTGTGACATTTGCTTTACTGTCTGTTTTGGGGATTTTGGGACTGATTTTTCTTTTCTTTTTTGTGAAAGATCTACTCCGCCACAGGAATGAAATGGAGAAAGGAAGCAACGTTATCCTCAGTTGCTTTATCGGCTTTATTACGAATTTCTTCGATGTTTTCGGAATCGGTTCTTTCGCTCCCGGTGCTTCTCTCTATAAGAGTTTTAAGCAGGTGGAGGATCAGTATATTCCGGGAACCTTGAATGTTTCCTGTTCCTTATCGGTTATTGTGGAAGCCTTTATTTTTATTCAGGGCGTGCGAGTAGAACCTTTGACCCTTATCCTGATGCTGATTGCGGCGACGGCCGGTGCATGGATCGGAGCGGGAATCATCTCGAAACTTTCCAAGGAGACGATCCAGCTTGTTATGGCGGTAGCAATGGTGGTCTTTGCCGTCGTGATTATTCTGCAAGTGACGAATATTATCCCGACAAAGGGAAATGCGTTCGGGCTTCACGGAATCAAACTCGTGATTGCCGTTGTGGTGAATTTCCTGCTTGGGGCTGTGATGACTGCGGGAGTCGGACTTTATGCGCCCTGTCTCGCTCTGGTCTGTGTTCTCGGGATGGATCCGATTGTGGCGTTTCCCATCATGATGGGTTCCTGTGCTTATCTTATGCCGGTGGCTTCGATTCGTTTTATTAAAGAAGGAAGCTATAATCGAAAAGTAGGCCTCTGGGCATCCATTTCCGCGGTTGTCGGTGTCATTGTTGCGACGCGCGTTGCCCTGGGACTTCCTTCTCATGTTTTGAAGATTATCGTGATTTGTGTTATGTTCTATACTGCTGCTTCGATGTTCTATTCTTTGTACAAGGAGAAGAAACAGAAGAATTCTTAAACCTTAACTGTGTATAATGGTATTCGTAAGGAGTACGTGTCAGTTTCACACAATAAAAATGGAGGAGAAAAACGATGAAATTTATCAAGAGTATTCACGCAGTGGATTCGCATACAGCCGGAGAAGCTACCAGAGTGGTTGTAGGCGGTGTACCGAAGATTCCGGGAAAGAGTATGCCGGAGAAGAAACAGTGGTTGGAGGACAATCTGGATTATCTGCGTACGGCAATTATGTTGGAGCCGAGAGGACATAAGGATATGTTCGGTTCTATTTTGACACAGCCGACTGTGGATGAGGCGGACTATGGCATCATCTTCATGGATGGCGGCGGATATCTGAACATGTGCGGACATGGGACCATCGGGGCAATGACCGTTGCAGTGGAGACCGGAATGGTTCCCGTAACGGAGCCTGTGACGAAGGTAGTGCAGGAAGCACCTGCCGGCCTGATTCACGGACAGGTCTTTGTAGAAGACGGGAAAGCGAAGAAAGTCAGCTTCACGAATGTTCCCGCTTTCTTATACAAGAAAGATCAGGAAGTGGAGCTTCCGGGCTATGGCAAGATTCGTTTCGACATCTCTTTCGGCGGTTCTTTCTTCGCTATCGTGAAGGCGGAGCAGGTTGGTTTGGAGATCGTTCCGGAGAATGCGGCAAAGTTACAGGACTTAGGCATCCAGCTTCGTGACATCATTAATAAAGAGATTCCGGTACAGCATCCGGAGCTTCCTCATATTCACAGCGTTGACCTCGTAGAGTGGTGGTCAAAGACCGAGACAAAAGGCGCTACGTTAAAGAACTGTGTTGTATTTGGACAGGGACAGGTTGATCGTTCTCCTTGTGGAACGGGAACTTCGGCAAAGATGGCAACCCTTTTTGCAAAGGGAGAGCTTAAGATGGGAGAGAAATTCTTCTATGAGTCCATACTGGGCACGATTTTTGAAGGAGAAATTGTAGGAAAAGCGAAAGTGGGAGAGTATGATGCAGTGATTCCGCAGATTACCGGTTCCGCTTATATTACCGGATTCAATCACTTCGTGATTGATGAAACAGACCCTGTGAAGTATGGATTTATCCTGAAATAGGGTAGCGGAAAGTTCGAAAGATGATTGCGCAGCAGGGCAATAGGAATAGCAGGAAAAGCAAGTGGGGAGAAGAGCTGTTTTCTCGCTGCTTGCTTTTCTTTTTGCTCAATTCTTTTTGCCGTTTTTTTGTGGATAGTGGGAATTTGACTCGCTTACTGGAAAAGAAAAGTCTCTGTGCATTAGGAGAAGTAGGGCTTCTCTTTCTTTATTGTCTGGCAGTTTTTATAGCGAAGCGATGCGGAAAGAAATTCAGGGAGAAATCCGAAGCGGAATCGGAGAAGGCACGGTTTTCCTATTTTGCCTTCTTTCTTTTTCCGCTTCTCCTGTCTGCGTATCTTCATCGATTCTTCTTACCGCTTCTCGTTTCTTTCCTCTACTTTTTCTTCCTTGCCTCCCTCTTCGGCTTTCTGCTTTCAGGGAAATTCACTTATTTCGGAAGAAAGCTGCGTGCTTTTCTTTCTTCCGTGTCTTGCAATTACAGTCTGCTTTTTGTTCTGCCCTTTATTTTGATACAGATGAACCGCAGTAATATTGCGCTGGATTATGATTCTCTCCGCTACGGTCTTCGGAGTGCCTACATATTATTTTCACCGGAAAAGGGCAGTCACGGGGTATTCTCCGTTTTGCAAGCGTTCTTTTCCGCACATGGTATGTTAAATGCGGTGTACAGTTATCCCAAGGGTCTGGAACTCCTCTCTGCGCCTTTGTCCTTTCTCCCCGGATATGGATTTTTACTGGCTTTTCAGATTTGGATTTATCTGTCGATTGCCTTTTTTTTGTACCTGCTGGCACGGAAGAGAACCGGCAATCCGACTCTTCTTCTCTTCTTCTTTTTCTTCCTGAGTTCTGTCGGAAACATGGCTATCACGGCGAAAACGGACAATTTAACCCTGCTTGTTCAACTGATGAGTCTTTATTTCTATGAAAGAGGGGAGAGGAAGAACAGTTTGGCCATGCTGCTTTTCTCCTATAGTTTGAAACCGACCGCAGTGGTTTTTAGTACCCTACTGCTGATAGGCTTTTTCTTCGATAGTCTTCTTTCAGGGAAGCTTGCCTCATTTTTCTTTTTTGAAAAGGAGGGGAAGAAACACTTTTCCTTATTGGGGAGTTCGCGTGAGGGGTCGACCCCGCTCTTCCTTTGTGCGCTTTTCTTCACATCTATCGTTACACTGCGCACCTTTCTCATCACAGGTCTCCCTTTTTCGACGACCTTTACCGGAATCTTTAAGGCAATAGGCTTTCGGGTGAAGTGGCCCTTCAATTTGGATGCGCATGTGGATTACAGCGGGGAGAAAAGCGGAGGAGAAGCACTTTTTTCATTTACAAAGCGTGTTTTTTGTTTTCTCTTTTATCCGGTGGGGGAGGATATGGCACACGTCAGTATCGCCTGGAGCGGTGCAGCGTTTCCCTTCCTTTTGTATCTTGCTTTACGACAAGGATTTAGAGAAATCTGTTGTAAAGTGAGTGCATACGCTTCCTTTGTAAGGGGAAAATTTGTGAAGAACGCGGTGCAAAGGAGTGCGGGAAGTACAGCATCATGCGTTTTGCTTCCGGTCTTTCTGCTTCTTACGTTCTTTTCGCTTCTCAGTTTCCTGATGCTTTGGCAAATTGACGGGAATTACTATATCTTATGGGAGTGTCTGGCATTGCTCCTTGCGTTCTCCGGCACAAAGATGCGTTTTTCTCCATTTCAGAAAATGATTTTCCCGTTCCTTTACGTTGCGGCTGTCCTCACAACCCTCGTTACTTCCTGGGCGGGAGCAGTAGGCTTCACACCGATTGATCCGGTAAATAAGGGCTATTATGATCACTTTTCCGTGGAAATGGAGAAGCAGGCGGAGCGGGGAAGTCTGCCTCTCTTTTTGAAAATGGCGGAAAACCCGAGAAATCATGTCCTTGCCGTTTCGGAAACACCGGAATGTTTTCGGATTCCCTGTGCAGTGGAGAGCATTACGGATGTGGAAGGCTCCGGAGGAAGTCCCGGTCTCTTTGATGATTCGCTTTACTTTGCCTGGTTTTTAAAATGGGCCAAGACGGATTATATTTACATGGAAAAATCTTTCCTGGAGGAGGAGAGGGAAGAGAGAGCGAAGGAAATGCTCATACAAATGGCAAATCTTGGCATCCTGACAGAGCCGGAATTTGCAAATTTAACAAAAAAGCAAGAGAGTCTTCCGGAATACCTCCTTGTGAAAGTGAACCAGCCTCGCTTAGAATATGCATGGAGAGAAGAGCCGTATCCTGCACTTTCTTCGAAAGAAAGAAGGGATGCGGATACGGTTTCGGAGTGGATCGAAAGGAGGGCAAAGTAATGCAGGAAAAGGTGGAGGAAAGAAAAAACAAAGGAATGCAAATCCTGTATTTTGCCGTTTCCTTTCTTCTGATTATGGGCTTTGCCTTCTATGTCAATCGACATATCCATATCAAGGCACTGTATATGGATGATTTATATTTATTCTCCTTCTTTCGGGAGCAGGATTTCTTCACCTTTAGTTTCCCTATCGGAAATGCCGTGCGTTTTCGTCCGGTGTACTGGGCGCTCAGTTATATTGAGATGGTCTTTGTGGGAAATGATCCCAACCGTTACTGGTACTTTAATGTGGCATTGAATGGCCTTTTAGCCTGTTTCCTTTGCTATTTTTCTTGGGTGGTTTCCAAAGGAAAGAAGCTGATTCCGCTCTTTCTCAGTGTTGTTTTTCTCTCTGCGCATTTTGCGTATTATCAGATTGCGCAGGCGCTCGGGATACTGGAAACCTTGGCACTGGGCTTTTCGCTCCTTACCCTTTATTTCCTGTATCAAGAGTTAAATGAAGAAAAGCATTTTCTGCGAAACCTTGTGTTTTCTCATCTCTTTTTCTTTTTACTTGTATTTACGCATGAGCGCTATATTGCGCTCTTACCCTTATTCTATGTGCCGCTGCTTTTCAGAGGAAGAGCAGGGAAAGCGAAGATTTTGACAGGAGGAAAAAATGAGGGACATCAAGGACAGACAGACAGAGATAGAGCAGGACAAGACACTGTCGAAGCGGAGCGGAAAGAAAGGGAACAAAAAGAGAAGAAAAAGAAGATATTTTTCTTTACTTCGCATCTTCCTTATATCCTCCCTCTTGCTCAAGCTTTTCTTTTTTATGCTATCCGTAAGTTTGCGATTGGCTCTTTCGTGCCTAAGGGGACGGGAGGCACGGAAGTTACGGAAAGCTTTAAACTTACCGATGCCCTCCAAAATGCCTTCGCTGAAGTTTACTATATCTTCGGTTTTCAGAAGGGACCGGAGCACCTGAACGGAATCCCTTGGGAGAAGGTCAGTCCGGATATGCGAAAACTGGTCTATGCATCGATTGCCGTACTGGCTTTCACGGTACTGCTCTGCCTGATTTTTGCGCTCGTCCGCATTTTCAAGACGGAGAAAAGCGCAGGAAGAAATGCAGGAAGCGGTATGGAAAGCGGCAGTGGAAGCAGCATAGAAAACAGTATAGGAAAGAAGGCTACAAAAGATTTAGTAAACAATTCGGTAAGTGAATCGGTGAATAACTTAAGAAACGAGCAAAAGCGCGTGAAA
The DNA here is from genome assembly GCA_015258095.1 of Lachnospiraceae bacterium. Taxonomy (GTDB): domain Bacteria; phylum Bacillota; class Clostridia; order Lachnospirales; family Lachnospiraceae; genus Oribacterium. Next base: position 20,718 of record JABZIV010000012.1, on the reverse strand, counting down.
CTCGCCCGCCTTCGTACCTTTATCGGAAACAATATTCTCTTTTTGCTTTTTATTGCGCTATGTATCGGTTCTTCTTCCGTGACGATTCGCGTGGAAATGCGCTGGGTTTATGTGAGTTTTGCGGCTTCTCTCCTCTATTTTTCGTATTTGCTGGGCGTGAGCAGGCTGCCGCTCGGTACGATTTTCTGCCTGGCCTTTATTTGCCTGCGCCTTCCGGTGGAGCGCTACTACCGTTCCTATTTTCCGCAGATTTATTTCTGGGAGGACCAGGACCGCATGAATTCTCTTGCCGAGCAAACGATTGAGAAATATGGCAGAGGGAGCGTTCTTGGGAAGCAGGTTTATATTTTGGAAAACAAATACAAGATGAGTAAGTTCTACGGAGATACTTTCTTTCAGGTTTTTGACGAGGATTTCAGCGGCCACGGTACGAAGATTCATTTTATACAGGATTTGACAAGGCTTCCGAAGGACGCAAACCGGAAGAACAGTCTGGTTCTCGAGGAAGTGCCGGAACAAAGAGCTTACAGGGATATTACGGGGGAGGTTTTCCATGAGTAAAGAAAAGTTTCGCACTCCGTTCCTTTTCTTTGTTTCGATTCTTTGCACGGTATTTCTCGGCTTTTATATCCTGTCCGCCAGCGCGGATATCGTCTATTCCGACTATATCCGTCTGACGAATTCGTATTTGGGAAAGCCTTTCTCTTTCCATGACTTACTGACGAAGGACATCTTGACGAGAATACCCGTGAGCTTCCTTTTTCGGGAAATCAATATTGCTTTTTTCCATTATTCGATTACGTTTGATCGCTTCCTTGGGCTTTTCGGTCTGTTTCTTATGAGTATTCCGCTCCTTCTCTTTATGGCAAAGCGAAGGATAGGCATTTTTTTCAGCGTTGCCATTTTACTCATTTTCTACAGCCTAAATAAGTGGGAAATGCTCTTGAACGGCTCGGGATATGCGCATTTTCTTTCTTTTGCGCTTTTTTATCTCTTTTTCTATCTGCTTTCCGAAAGAGTCGGGAAAGGAAGTTCTCTTTTATCGCTCTCCGTTTTTCCCTTCCTCTTCCTACTTACGGGAGGGCCTTATGCTATTGCGGTTTACGGTGCGACCATTCTCTCTCTTTTCTTTTTGTTCTTAGCCGGTAAAATCCGGGACAAAAGAGGGAGCCTCGTTTTACTTCTTTCGAGCTTTGTTTCGACCTTCCTCTATTTTCTCAGTAATCATTATGCGGTCTATGAATATGCCGGGGCGAAAAGCATTTCTCTGAAGGAAGTCTTGCTCACGAAAATGACTTTTGTGCTGAAGTTTTTCGGCTTCGGTTTTTCTTCTTTACTTTTCTCCGGAGAAAACTTGGAGGAGTGGCTATCGAGCGGGGCAGTACAGGGAAAGCAACTCTTTCTCTTGGGGAGCTTGATTCTTCTCTTTTTCCTCCTTATGGCGCTTTTCTTCTTGAAGGATTTGTTTTTTGGAGAAAAGGATTCGAACGACGACTGTATTCCAGGAAAAGAGAAGGACAAGAGTCTGACAGGGCTTTTTCCGGCGCTCCTTCTTCTCCATGGTCTCCTTAGCTTTGCTCTGGTTTTCCTGTCCAGATACATTTTTCTCCGTCCGGAATATGCCGTGCAGAGCCGTTATGCTTTGCAGTATCAAAGCGCCTTACTCGGGGCTCTACTTCTTTTGTATTTGAAAACAGTGAGAGGACAGGGAACGAGAGTGGAAAGTAGTGCGGAGAGCGGGAAGATGGAAGGAGATAAGGATAAGAAAGCTGAACCGCGGAGGGCATTGCCTCAAATCATTTCCATAGGAATCACCCTTCTCTTTTTAGGCGGGACTCTCTATACGGCTAAGACGGAACTACTGAAGGCGCCTTATCGCAGGCTTCATTATGAAACGATGCTTCACTCTGTGAATCGAATCGAAGATATGGACGAAGAAGAGCTGGAAAGACTCTATGAATATCGTCACGGGAAAGAGAGAATCCTAAAGGCTTTTTCTATTCTTAAAGAGCGGAAACTGAACTGTTTTTACGGGAAATAGGAGTAGAGTCGCCTCCTTTTCAGGAGGCACTTTTTCTTCATGACTCGCGAAGCGTGCGGTATCTCGTTTTGGAATTGACAGATTCTCATCCTATGCTAGAATGAAAGAGAAATCGCGTTCTCATAGTTAAATGGATATAACAAGCGCCTCCTAAGCACTAGTTGTGGGTTCGATTCCCGCTGAGAACATTTTTAGGCAGTAATGATGGAAACGTCATTACTGTTTTTTTATTCTGAATAAGTGGTGTAGACAAGCATAAGATATTTTGTTTTTAACGAATATCACTCGCAAAGCGCCTGGTATCTTGTTTAAAAAGTAATCCGAAGAACGTGAGTGGATTATAGAATGCACAGTGCAAGGGAAGTGGTTGAACAAAAGCTTGCGCTTGCTGTTTGTTTATGTATACTAATATTAATAAAACATGATATATTGTTTATAATAGAAAACATTAATAAGTGGTGAATAGTATGAAGAAAGCGGCATATAACATACTTCCGGGAACGGAAGAAATACTAAAAAATATGGGTGAGCAGATTAAACTTGCCAGACTCAGACGAAGCCTATCTTCGGAACTGACCGCAGAACGTGCAGGAATCAGCCGAGCATCTTTGTGGAAGGTTGAAAAAGGCGACCCATCCGTAGCAATGGGAATCTACGCAGCAGTTTTGCACGCTCTAAACAATCTTGACAAAGATCTTCTACTGCTTGCAAAGGATGATGCGCTTGGTAGGCAAATTCAAGATTTGAATCTGATAACAAGAAAGCGTGCACCAAGGAGGAATAAATAGTGGTATCTAAAGAAAAGACAATTTTCGTCTACGATGACTTTAGCATGCAGAATCCAGCACTAATGGGAATCCTCTATGTTAATAGCTTGAAGGGCGGGGAATCTTATTCCTTTGAATATGACAAAGAGTGGCTCAAAAAGACATCGCTAAAAATCACATTGGATCCTGAACTTATGCCATATTCCGGAAGACAATATCCCTTCGGCAAAACAATCTTTGGACTGTTTTCAGATTCTTCTCCCGACCGTTGGGGGCGTGTTCTAATGAATAAACGCGAAAGAATTTTGGCAGGAAAGGAAGGTCGTAAACCGGCTAAACTCTATGACAGTGATTATCTGCTGGGGGTATATGATGAAACAAGGCTGGGAGGAATTCGATTTAAAACAGAGTCAAATGGGGCCTTCCTTTCAGATGATAAAGAAACAGCTGCACCGCCTTGGGCAAGTCTTCGGACTTTAGAGGAAGCCTCCAGAAATTTTGAAAATGAGGATACTGCTTTATCTGAAAAATGGTTAAACCAATTAATAAGACCGGGCTCATCTCTTGGCGGTGCCAGACCAAAAGCTACTGTGATAGATCCGAAAGAACAACTTTGGATTGCAAAATTCCCTTCCAAGAATGATGAAAATGATAGCGGAGCATGGGAAATGGTAACACATGATTTGGCAGAGATCTGCGGTCTACACGTTCCGGAGGCAAAACTTGAAAAATTTTCCAATCTCGGAAGCACCTATCTGGTTAAACGTTTTGATCGTATTTTAAACAAGCGGGTACACTTTGCTTCTGCTATGACTTTGCTTGGAAAAACAGATGGAGCTTCTGCGGAAGACGGGACAAGTTATCTGGATATAGCGGCTTTTATAAAATCCTATGGAGCACAACCTAAGCGGGATTTGATTGAACTTTGGAAACGTATTGTTTTTTATATGGCTGTTAGTAACACGGATGATCATCTACGAAATCATGCTTTCATTTTCACAGAAAATGGCTGGGAACTCTCGCCTCTTTACGATGTAAATCCCGTTCCTTATGGAGACGAACTATCTTTAAATGTTGATGAAGAGGATAATAGTATCAACATTGACCTTGCTATAGAGGCGTCTGTCCGATTCGGGATATCCAAGACTGACGCAACGGCTTATGCAAAAAATATTCTGACTGTTGTACAAGAAAACTGGGAGAAACGAGCTATGGCTTTAGGATTGTCCCGCCGGCTTATAGAAGAAATGCGTCCCGCCTTTAGTGCTTGCTATAGATAAAATAAGCTTTGGAGGTAGTACAAATAGGCTCAAAAGTATATTACAGCACTGCTCTGTAGCGTGTGGTAAGGCTTCCGCCCAGTTTGATAATCTGCCCCCGTTCCACCATGGTTTTTAGAATGCGGCCCGCAGTAGACTGGCTGACTTCCAATAGCTCTTGCACTTCCTTTCTGGTGATTTCTTTTTGCCTGGAAAGGACTTGCAGGATTTGTTCCTCAGCGGAGGGCAGTGCAGGGGAGGGCGCTACAGAATAAGGCGCTACAGAATAAGGCGCTACAGAATAGATGACACGATCCTCTTTTACGATTTGTCCTGCATTGGTATTGGGAAGGACGATTTTAAAAGCATTCTTGCTACAGATAATGGAGGGCTGTTTCGATTTTCCAAAGTAGCTGTCCATGATTTTTTTAATGCCGGTTCCATAGGCTTCTATGAATTGCAAACGATAGAAAATATTGGCAAGATGGGGATTTCGGCAAACGGAAATCCCCATCTTGATATCCGCAAGTTCCAAACCTGTAGGTAGACCGCCAAGAGTGACAAACTCCATATGATTCGGATAAATACTGATAAGGGTAGCGGCATGGAAGGCGTAGTCTCGGTGTATCAAGGAATTGAGCAGTGCCTCCCGGACGGCCACTTCCGGATAATCTCGATTATCAATCCGCAGTAATTTATCAAAGCTTGCATGTACTTGGTTATGAAGGTCGATATAGTCGTATACATCATGAAGCTGTTGCATAAGGGAGCCGGAAAACTCTCTACGATCTTTAAAGATAGTTTCTGTACCGCTCTCAAAAACGGCAACTTTAATAGAATACGGACATTGATCAGAGAGTAGTAGGGCAAGATTTGTGTAGAGCTTGTCGGCGGACTGCATGTGGAGTGTTTGCATTCGCACCTGTGCGAAAGGAAGCTTACGCGTTTTAAATTCCTGTCTTAGAGCATCAAAACTCAGGGATTGCTTTATGGAATGCATCTCTTCAAAACTGTCACCATCGGTTTCCTGAAACTTCATATTATCACCTTCCACTCTCTCAAGATGCTCTAATTTATATTTCAATTCATTCTATTTAATTTACTTTGCTCTTTCTGCTCGCTCTAGTTTCTAATTTCTAATTTCTCTGCTCTTTCTGCTCATTCTACTCATTCTAATCATATTTATCAAGAAGAGAGATTAGAGTATGCTATTTCTAGTCTCTACCGGAATTTGACTGTAATGTGGAAAGGTATTATTCTGGTCGAATGGAAAGCTTTTTTTAAAGAATGTCTGAAGTGAAGTAGAACGGAGCTGATATGCGAATCATCCTTTCCCCTGCAAAAAAGATGCGATACGATGAAAATGGACCCGAAGTCCGGGATTTACCCGTTTTTCTTTCCGATGCCGAAAAGATCATGTCTGTCTTGAAAGAGAAATCCTTTTCGGAACTCAAGGCACTTTGGGCCTGCAATGACAAGATTACCGAGCAGAATATAGAGCGTCTTTCGTCTATGAATTTAAGAGAGAAACTCACTCCGGCAATTCTTTCCTATGACGGAATTGCCTATCAATACATGGCGCCGACCGTCTTCGAGACGGAAATGCTCCGCTATGTGCAGGAACATCTTCGGATTCTTTCCGGATTCTACGGGATTCTAAAGCCGATGGACGGGGTGAGCCCTTACCGCCTGGAAATGCAGGCAAAACTCGATATATGCGACGCGAAAAATCTCTATGCCTACTGGGGAGACAGACTGTACAGGGAGCTTAAGGACAGTAGCGGAATCATTGTGAATCTCGCCTCGAAGGAATACGCAAAATGTATCGAGAAGTATTTGCGGCCGGAAGACCGCTATATCAGCTGTAATTTTTATGAAGAAGCACGGGGAAAGCTTGTGCAAAAGGGTGTGTATTGTAAGATGGCTCGCGGAGAAATGGTTCGTTTTATGGCGGAAAATCGGATTGAAGAGCCGGAGGAAATCAAGCTTTTCTCTGTTATGGGATATCGCTTTTCCAAAGATTTATCCTCGGAAAAGGAATATATCTTTGTGCGGAAATGAGTCACAAAAATAGTTGACAAAAAGAATCAAGAATAAAGAATCTGCATCAGATGCAAATCTATTTAAAAAAGAGGAGCCCTATGAACGCTTTGCTAAAATGGTTGGATAATCCGGAAATTTTTCGTGTGAATCAATTGGATGCACATAGTGACCATTCATACTATATGGATTATGCGGATATGGAAAAACCGGAAAATCCTTTGTTCCAGTCACTGAATGGTCAGTGGGACTTTGCATTTAGCAAAAATGCAGCGAGCAGACCTTGCAACTTTTATGAAGAGGGGTTTGATGCTTCCGGTTTTGATAAAATCATGGTGCCCGGGCACATTGAACTGGCAGGATATGATCAGATTCGCTATATCAATACCATGTATCCTTGGGAAGGAAAAGAGTATCACCGAGCTGCGTATAGCCTGGACAGCAGGGGAGCAGAGGAAGGAATGTTTTCGGAAGCATGCTATAATCCGGTGGGCTCGTATCTGAAACATTTTGATTTAAAACCAACGATGATTGGAAAAAGAATCCGCATTTGCTTCGAAGGAGTAGAGGAAGCGATGTATTTGTGGATCAATGGACACTTTGTCGGGTACGCTGAGGATAGTTTTACACCGTCGGAGTTTGATCTTACACCGTATATTCGTGAAAAGAAGAATATCCTTGCCGTGCAGGTTCATAAAATGAGTACGGCGGCATTTTTAGAAGATCAGGATTTCTTCCGTTTCTTTGGAATCTTTAGAAATGTCACATTGAAAGCAGTGCCGGATGTTCACATGGAGGATCTGTGGTTTAAGCCTGTATTAAAGCATGACAATGAACGGGGAAGCGTGGCAGTAAGCATGAAAGTATCTGCCCGAAAGAAAGTCGCTGTTAATGCGCAGTTTGTGTTGAGAGATAGAGAAGGAAATGTGGTCGCGGAGAACAGTACGCCATTACAGGGCGGAAACGGAAACCTCACGGGAGAAATATATACGGAGGTTGGAGCAATTCAATCTTGGGATAACCACCACCCCTATCTATATCAAGCAACAATTGCGTTAAAAAATGCCGAGAATGGAGAGTTACTGGAGCTTGTACCGTATGATATTGGCTTTAGAAGAGTGGAAATCATGGATAAGGTCATTTATCTGAACGGAAAGCGTCTCGTCATCACTGGGGTTAACCGTCATGAATGGAGTCCAAAGACCGGAAGGTGTATCGGATTGGAGGAGATGCATTCCGATATAGCGTGTATTTTGAAAAACAATATCAATTCCGTACGGACCTGTCATTATCCGGATCAAATCCCGTGGTATTTCCTCTGCGATGAAGCCGGAATTTATGTTATGGCAGAGTGCAATCTGGAAAGCCATGGAAGTTTTCAAAAGCTTGGCGCTACTGAACCGTCCTGTAACGTGCCCGGTTCCATTCCGCAGTGGAAAGAGGTTGTTCTGGATCGTGCAAGAACCTGTTTTGAAACGTTTAAAAATCATCCTTCTATTTTGTTTTGGTCTCTGGGGAATGAGTCTTATGCAGGTGATGATATCGAGGCGATGAATGCTTATTTTAAGGATAAGAAGGATGGACGTTTGGTGCATTACGAAAGTTCCTATTACAATAGAGCATACGAAGATACAATTTCAGATGTGGAGAGCAGAATGTACGCAAGGCCGAAGGATATAGCGGCATATTTAAGCGGTAAACCGAAAAAGCCGTTTATTTTATGCGAGTTTATGCACGATATGGGGAACTCGATGGGAGGCCTTGGTGATTACATGAAGCTGATTGATGCATTTGACCTGTATCAAGGCGGATTTATTTGGGACTTTATTGATCAGGCAATCCTGGTCAAAGATCCGCTTACAGGGAAGGATGTTCTCCGCTATGGCGGAGATTTTGATGATCGACCCAGCGATTACGAATTCTCTGCAAACGGCATTTTATTCGCAGACCGCAGAGAAAAACCGGCAATGCAGGAAGTGAGATATTACTATGGCTTATATAGATAATGAAAAATTAAGAGTGGTGTACGGCGATTTTACGCTTGGCGTACATGGAGAGGGGTTTAGTTACATTTTTTCCTATGCCCAGGGGGGGCTTGAATCGATTGTGAAGGATGGATATGAATGGCTGTTTCGCTGTCCCGGGCCTACATTTTGGAGAGCGTTGACAGACAATGACAGAGGAAGTAAATTTCACATTAAAAGTGGTCATTGGCTAGCAGCGGATATGTTTATTGATTGTCAAGATATTACAGTAATTACGGATGGAACGGTGCAGAATTATAAGGCACCGGATAACAACAGCTATGGTGGAGATGTACCGGCAAATGAAGTAACGGTCCGGTATTTGTATAAGACCATTTCTGTTCCCGCTACGACCGTTATCGTGTCATATACCGTCAATCCGTCCGGAAAAATCAAAGTAGATGTACACTATGATGGAAAGAAGGATCTTCCGGAACTTCCGGTTTTTGGCATGCGGTTTATTCTGCCCACAGTTGCAGAAAAGTATATTTATAAAGGATTGTCAGGAGAGACGTATCCGGATCGAAAAGCGGGTGCGCAACAAGGCGTATTTGAAGTTACCGATCTCAGTTTGACACCCTATATCGTGCCGCAGGAATGTGGTATGAGAATGGATACGGAATGGCTTGAAGTTACACGTCGTACCAGTCAGGATAGAAGCAAAACGGATGGATCTCAGCATACGCTTCGAATCGAAATGGCAGATGCAAAATTCGATTTTTCATGTCTGCCCTATACTGCAAGTGAAATAGAGAATGCTTTACACCACGAAGAATTACCGCCGGCGAGAAGAACGGTGTTATGCATCTATGGTGCAGTTCGTGGAGTCGGTGGCATAGACAGTTGGGGGAGCGATGTTGAAGAGGCGTATCATATCAGCGCAGAAAAAGATATCGACTATTCGTTCTATATTTGTTGATGGAAATGGACATGGCGTGCTATTCCAAGCCTCATGGACAGAGGGAGACTTTTATCATTGCCGCCAGTTTGTTTCCGCATAGAATTCCCAGGAGACAGCACAGGACACTCAGCGCGATATAGAATCCGCTTAGGGTGTATTGCTTGTGCTCCATTAGATGAAATGCTTCCAGTGAAAAAGTAGAGAAGGTAGTGAATCCGCCGCATACTCCGGTTTTCCAGAAAAGTACGGTGTTTCCGGAGATATTGTCTCTGCTACTCGCAAATCCTACAATAAAACCGATCAAGATCGCGCCTAAAACATTTGTAATCAGGGTCAAGATGGGAAATTCCGATTTAATAGGGATAAGGCTGATGGCATATCTTGCCATAGCGCCAATCGCACCGCCCATTGCAACAAATAGAAACTCCATAATTAACGTTCCTCCCTGTAAAGTGTATAATAATGGCGTGAAAAGAAATTCCGTAGAATACCGTAGAACTGTGTCTATTCTACAGTTTCTTTTTATAGATTGCAAAGACGGATATGCGTAGCGAAGAGACGGAGCGCAGAAATACATGGCGGAGGGGGGAAACTCTATGTACGAACAAGAAATCGGTGCCTTACAGGAAATCATTGACGAGAGCAAAAATATCGTATTTTTTGGCGGAGCGGGCGTTTCCACGGAAAGCGGGATTCCGGACTTTCGGAGTGAGGACGGGCTCTATCATAAGAAATACAGTTATCCGCCGGAACGAATCATCAGTCACAGTTTTTTTCTTACGAATCCGGAAGTCTTTTACCGCTTCTATAAAGAAAAGATGCTTTGTCTTGATGCGGAGCCGAATGCGGCACATCGGAAACTTGCGGAGCTGGAACAAGCCGGAAAATTGAAAGCGGTGGTAACGCAGAATATTGACGGGTTACATCAGAAGGCGGGAAGTAAGATTGTCTATGAGTTGCATGGCAGTATTCATCGGAATTACTGCCTGCGCTGCCACAAGTTTTATTCTGCGAAGTTTATCAAAGAGTCGGTGGGGATTCCATATTGTTCCTGCGGCGGCGTTATTAAACCGGATGTGGTGCTATATGAAGAAAGTTTAGACAGTAAGACGATAGAGGATGCCGTTACGGCGATTACGAGTGCGGATACGCTGATTATCGGCGGGACCTCTCTTGTGGTCTATCCCGCAGCAGGTTTTATCGATTATTTCCGGGGAAAGCACCTTGTGCTCATCAATAAAGCGGAGACGGGAAGAACAGTACAGGCGGATTTAGCTATCCGCGCGCCTATTGGAGAGGTGATGGCAGAAATCCGTGTTCGTTAGGCTGAAAGAGGCGGTGAAAAGGAATTCCTTTTCACCGCCTCTTTTTGTTTCTGTATTTTATTCTTTTCTCTTCAATACAGCTGGGTCTATAACTTTACGCTCTTCTCGTGTCTTACTTTTTCAGAGTAAACTTGCTGACCAGATCGTTCAGAATCTGTGCCTGTCCGGAAAGTTCTTCGGATGCAGCGGCACTTTCCTCTGCAGTTGCGGAGTTCGTCTGGACTACGGAAGAAATCTGGTTCATGCCGATGCTGATCTGTGTAATTCCCTCCGCCTCGGATTCGGATGCGGAATTGATGTCGTTGATAATCTGGTTAATTGTAGCCGTTCTATCCGATACATTCTTCAGGGAATCCGCAGTCTCTCCGGAGATGCGTGCGCCCTTATTGACCGCATCAATCGTTTCCTCAATCAGGCTGGAAGTATTCTGCGCAGCCTTTGCAGACTTCTGCGCGAGATTTCCGACTTCATCGGCAACGACAGCGAAGCCTTTTCCTGCGACACCGGCTCTTGCAGCCTCGATTGCGGCATTCAGAGAGAGGATATTTGTCTGGAAAGCGATATCGTCGATGGTCTTAATGATCTTACTGATTTCGTTGGACTTCTCGGTAATATCCTGCATAGCAAGAGAAAGCTCATGCATCTTGTCGTTACTCTCGCTTACTGCGTCACCGGCATCCTTACTCATATCCGAAGCCTTTTCTGCCATACCGGCAGTTTCTTTAATCTTCTCGGAGATGTCGTTCATAGTAGCGCTGAGCTCTTCGATGGAAGAAGCCTGCTCTGTTGCACCCTGTGAGAGTGTCTGTGAACCGCTGCTTACCTGCTCTGCGCCATTGTTTACTTCCGTTGCGGAGGAGGTGATTTCACTCATGGTGTGTGACAAGTCATCCGTGATTTCATTTAACGAAGCGAGGAGTGGGCGATACGCTCCCTGGTAGTAGCCGTTTGCGTCTTCCAAATCCATAGCAAAGTTTCCTTTAGCAAGTTCGCCGAGCTTTTCGGAAAGATCCGAAATGATGGAACGGATGCGGTCAACGACGCTCTGCATTGCCAGGATAATGTCTCCGATTTCATCCTGCTTGTTGTAGTTTAAGGCAATGTCGAAGTCTCCTGCGGAGAGTTTCTTTCCTGCATCGGCAACACTCTTTAATGGCTTTAAGCTCTTTCTAATAATCAGTGTACTTACCCCGGCAAGGAGGATGACACAGAGTACGCCGAAGAGAACGCCCATGTTGACGAGTCTGTCGACTTCTCTGTCATAGTCTTTTTCTGTAATGGAGAGACGTACCCACCAAGTTCTGCCCTGAAGGTTGATGGGGCTGTAATACTCTCTTCGGTCTACACCGAGCTCATTCGTGATTTTTCTGGAAAAGGCCTTCTTCGTAGCAAAACCGCTTTGCAGCTGTTTCATCGCTTTTTCCGGAAGGATGTCTTTCAGAGCCTTTCCGTTGATACTTGCCTTCTCGCTGTAGAGAATGCCGTTGTTATCCATTACGTTTGTAAACATACTGGGGAAACTCGGGTCTTGTTGTTTGATACTGTTTAAAATCGAAGCATCAAGGTCCATGATGATGGTGCCCTTGAACTCTCCGTTGATCACAATCGGGTTACTGAAGGTCATTTCCGTGTGCGTCTTCCCATTTTCCTCTTCGGTATAGAGGTCAGTAAAATACTTCTTCTTACTTTCTTTTACGGTAGCGTAGTAGTCCTCGTCCGCAATGTCATCATACTGGTAGTTCGTAATTTCCATGTCCTTCATACTGGTCTGAGAAATGTAAGGAGAATAATCCTTTACATTCGGAAGGAAGGCATTCGGCTCGAAGAGAACACCGGCACCGATGACGGAAGGATTCGCTTCCAGAACGGAGTAAATCGTGTTCACGATGTATACTTCCCCGATGTGCTTGTTGTACGGAATCACACTGTCTACAATCTGGCTCTTTAACGTAACGGGAGTCATTCCCCCTATGGATTTCGGCGCTTCGCCATTTCCGGTTAAAATCTTCCAGGGATTTACCGGAGCATCTCCCGGCTTTTCGGGTGGAGCGCTCATAATCATCTGTACTCCGGTTAAAAGGTTATCAGAAACCCCTTCTGTCTTGGAAAGCACGGAAGAAAAATTTGAACTGGCAGCAATGGCCTTATCTTCCATGTTATCATCGATTCGCTTGTCCATGGCGATTTCGAACGAGTGAATCAAATAGTAAATCAATGCAGTCAGCATACAGAATGTGACTACTGCCAGAAGAAGGGACATTCTGGTACTTAGGTTCATCCTCTTTGGCAGAGCAAGCTTCTTCCGGCTCTTTTCTTTCTTCATCTTTTTTCTCCTCCTTGAAATTGAATCTGCAGTCCTTTGTGCCCATTTCCGGCGCAATGGAAGAACCGTGAAGACGCATGACGGAAATTCCATTAACACTAGAAGAGGAGTTTGCATGAAAAAATGCACACTCCTTAATGTATAGGCGGTATCACGCATAAGTCGCGAGACTTCTTCTTTTCTGAAACGAAACGATCTGCAATGATTCTCCTGTCTAATATCCATCGGTAAAATGTAGGAAAAGATAAATGAATTTTTTGCACATAGGCAAAGAAAGGCTTCCATGATATACTTTTCAGCGATTCAGCGATTCAGCGATTCAGCGATTCAGCGATTCAGCAGTTTGGGTTTTGCTTTCCTTTTTCGCCGACTGTGTGTGGGAGAAATGGAAATGAAAAAATTTCCCTTTTTTAATACAAGGAAAATAGATGAAGAAAAACAGTTTAAAAGAAATCGTACTGGTATCCTCTATGTTTTTCGGGATGCTGTTTGGCGCAGGAAATCTCATTTTTCCCGTTTCCATGGGACAGAGGGCAGGGGTCGAAGTTTTTGTGGCAACCCTTGGATTTTGTATTACCGGTGTGGGGCTTCCTCTCTTATCGGTACTGGCACTTTCTTCAAGTAATAGTGCGAGTGTTACGGATATGGCAAAACTCGTGGGAAAGAAATTTTCCATTTTCTTTACGACGGCTCTTTACCTCTGTATTGGACCGCTTTTCGCCATTCCCAGAACAGCAACCGTTCCTTTTCAGGTAGGAGTGGTTCCGTTTTTACCGGAAGATACTAAGCAGGGGATGCTTTTTCTTTTTAGTTTCCTGTTCTTTGTATTTGCCCTGATTCTTTCTTTGAAACCGGGAAAACTCCTTACCTATGTAGGAAAAGTGCTGAATCCGCTCTTTCTCCTCTTTCTCGGGATTCTCCTCTTTGTGGCAGTATTGTTTCCGATTGGAGGGCTCCACGCTTTAAACCCGGTTTCCGGATATGAGAAGGGCAGTTTTTTGAAGGGCATTTTTGAAGGGTACAATACGATGGATGTGATGGGGGCACTTGCCTTCGGGAATGTATTGATTCAGACCATCCGTTCTATGCAGGGAAACGAGGAAAGTACGGGAGAGGAGAGTGCGGGAGAAGAGGCGGAAAAACGCTTTCGTTTCGTGACGGTTCTTTCCGGAAGTCTTGCGGCGCTCCTTATGGTGCTGCTTTACTTTGCTCTGAGTTATGCCGGTGCGGAGAGCCGCCTGGCTTTTTCTGTGCAGGAAAATGGAGGAGATACCTTGCATTCTCTTTCTACGTACTATTTTCATCGCTTTGGCGGAATTCTGCTTGCGGTGATTATTTATTTTTCCTGTTTAAAAACGGCGGTGGGATTAATCAGTTCCGCGGCAATGGCGTTTCAGGAGATGTTTCCGGAGCGTTTCTCCTATCGGATTTATGTCTTTCTTTTTACGATTTGTTCTTTCGTGATATCGAATATCGGCTTGAGCCGTATCATTCAGTATGCGATTCCGGTGCTGTTCTTTATTTATCCGATCTGCATCGTGTTGATTATCCTTTGCCTTTTTGGAAAAGCCTTTTCGTATGACCGCGCGGTTTTTCAATCGGCGATTTACTGTACGATTCCCTTCGCTTTCCTGGATGCGTTGAAGGTTCTGCTGGAGGGGGCTCTTTCCCGATTGCCCGGAGCGGCGGCGGTTCTTTCTTTCTTTTCTCCTTTTCCTTTTTTTTCGATGGGGTTAACATGGCTTCTTCCTTCTTTACTGGGCTTCGCTTTCGGCATGCTTCTGTGGTATACTCGAAAGGTTCAGAGAGAGAAGGAGAACGGATAGCGGAGGAGAGAACGGATGAAAGTACTTATTCTTGCGGGAGGTCTTGGAACCAGAATTTCGGAGGAATCCCATTTAAAACCGAAGCCCATGATTGAAGTCGGAGAGATGCCGATTCTTTGGCATATCATGAAATACTACTCTTCTTATGGCTTTAATGAGTTTATTATTCTGGCAGGGTACAAGCAGTACGTTATTAAGGAATACTTTGCCAACTATTTTTTACATAATGCGGACATTACCTTCGACATGGCGAAGAATACGATGGAAGTGCATAACAGTGAGGCGGAGGATTGGAAGGTCACGGTTGTGGATACGGGACTGCATACGATGACGGGAGGACGAATCAAAAGGGTCGAGAAGTATTTGCATGATGAACCGTTTATGCTGACTTACGGAGACGGCGTTTCAGATGTAAACTTACAGGAGCTCCTGGCTTTTCATAAGAAGAAAGGGAAGGTGGCAACCATTACCATGGTCAATCTTACCCAGCAGAAGGGGGTTCTTGACGTCGATAAAGAGGGAATCATTCATTCTTTCCGGGAGAAGGAAGAAAAGGACGGCGCAGTGATTAATGGCGGTTTTATGGTGCTGGAACCGGAAATTTTCCGCTATCTTCAGGATGATCGGACGATTTTGGAACAAAGTACGATGCAGGCGCTTGCTTCTGAAGGAAAGCTCGCCGGCTACTATCACCCGGGTTTTTGGCAGTGTATGGACACACAGAGGGAGAAGAAGCTTCTGGAAGAACTTTGGGCAAGCGGCAAAGCGCCCTGGAAGAGGTGGTAAAATGATCGGTTTTTCGGATTTAAAGGAATTTTACAAGGGACGTCGTGTCTTTGTAAGCGGGCATAACGGTTTCAAAGGCTCCTGGCTCACCCTTCTTCTGGAAGAACTGGGAGCGGAAGTCTACGGATACAGCCTTCCCGCGAAGGAAGGGGAACTCTTCAACATCCTGTACCCTACACCCCCTGCTTACTCTTTTGAAGGAGACGTCCGAAATTATGAGCAGCTTCGTTCCCTGATGGAGTGGGCGCGACCGGAACTGGTTTTTCACTTGGCAGCACAGCCCATTGTCCGGGAGTCCTACCTGTTTCCGAGAGAAACCTATGAAACCAATGTTATGGGAACCGTGAATTTGCTGGAATCCATTCGGCATATTCCTACAGTCCGTTCCGTTTTGAATGTGACGACGGATAAGGTTTATGAGAACAATGACATGGAGCATCATGCCTTTACGGAGGAGGAAAAGCTGGACGGCTTCGATCCCTACTCCAATTCCAAGTCCTGTTCGGAGATTCTGACGCACAGTTATCAGAAATCTTTCTTTAATGAGGAAAAGGAAGAGGATGGACAGCGTGTACTTCCGCGAATTTCCACGGCAAGAGCCGGCAATGTCATCGGCGGCGGAGATTTTGCAAAGGATCGGATTATTCCGGATGCGGTGCGGGCAGTCGTGCGGGGACAGAAAATCGGCGTGCGTAATCCGTACTCGGTTCGCCCGTACCAGCACGTTTTAGAGCCGCTTCTTGTCTATCTGGAGATTGCGGCGAGACAGGCGGGATATGTGAAGGGACTTTCCAAAGAGACCTTTTCCTATCCGGAGGGGAAGCGCTATGCCTCACAGTACAATGTCGGCCCGAGTGTAGAGGATGCAATCCACACGGGAGAACTTGTCGGTCTGTTCACGGAGTTTTGGGGAGACGGGGCAAGCTGGGAAAATACAGCGGAGAAAAATGCACCGCATGAAGCGGGATTTCTGCAATTAAGCACGGAAAAATTGCGAAAGACCTTTCATTGGGAGCCACGCTATACGGTAAGAGAAGCCGTCAAAGAAACGGTAGACTGGTATAAGGCATGGAATGAGGGAGAGGATATGCGTGCTTTTTCGAAGAAGCAAATCGGCCACTTTTTTCATTTGTCGTAAAGCGCATCCTTCATGCTCTATAGAGGCACGGCTTTAGATATAGAACCGGTCTTGTTAAGAGGCACCTGCTCCGTTATAGAAGAAGTCAATGTACTATAGCGGAGATCAATAAAAATACGGGAGTGTTATCAGAATGAACTTAAAGGAAAAGCAGGAGAAAGGCCTGGGTATTCTTCTGGAAATCAATAGAATATGCGAGAAGTACGGGATTTCCTATCGTTTGGATGCCGGTACACTTCTCGGAGCGGTTCGACACAAAGGCTTTATCCCCTGGGATGATGATGTGGATATTTGTTTTATGCGAGAAGATTGGGCGCGTTTTCAGAGCGTTGCGGAGAAGGAACTTTCCGCTGATTTTCGTCTTGTGCAGCCGGAGAGCTTTCAGGAAGGAAAAGCCTTTTATGATTTTGTGCCGAGAGTAGTGGATGTCTCTACGGCTAGACGCGGGAAGGGAACGGAAACGGACGGCGATCGCTTTTATGAAGGAAAGCTGAATCATATTTGGGTGGATTGCTTTATTCTGGATGATTTGCCGGAGAATGCCTTCCTGGCGAGGCTCTATACTTTTCGACAGCAGATGATTTTCGGTCTTGCCATGGGGCACAGAAGAGTCATTCACTTTGCAAAGTATAAGGGATTGTCCCGTCTCTTTGTGCGGGTTTTATCCACAGTGGGGAAATTTTTTCCGCTGCCTCTTCTCTTCCGTGTGCAGGAGAAGTGGGCGAGAGCCGGTAAAAAAGGGGAAAAACTGTATTTTTCGAACTATCAACCGGATTTTCAGTATTGCATTTCCCGTTACGACTGGGAGAAACCGCTCATTCAGGGAGATTTTCAGGGGTATAAGCTTCCGATACCGAAGGGGTATGATGCCATTTTACGGATGTTATATGGCCGTTATGAACTGCTTCCGAGAGAGGAAGACCGTGTGCCGAGCCATGAGGAAATGATTTAAAGAGTGGGAGAAAAAGGGTGAAGAAGTATAGTGTCATTGTTTCGGTATACAATGAAGAGGCAAGCATTGAGAAATTCTTTTCCGTGTGCAGAGAGGTCTGTGAGAAAACGAGGGAAAACTATCAGCCGGAGATTCTCTTTGTGGATGACGGCTCTAAAGATCGGAGTCCGCTCCTTTTGAATCAACTTGCAAAGAGTCATCCGGAACTTGTGCGCGTACTTCATTTTTCCCGCAATTTCGGACATGAAGCGGCGATGACGGCAGGGCTCGATTATGCCCGGGGAGATTTCCTGATTTTTATGGATGCGGATTTGCAGCATTCTCCAGAACTGATTCCCTCGATGCTTCAGAAGTATGAGGAAGGCTTTCATGTCGTTTCCATGGTCCGGACGAAAAACGCTTCTGCCGGTATCGTGAAGAACCTGACTTCCTCTCTTTTTTATTGGATATTAAACAAGCTGTCCTCTCTGCATTTTGAGGCAAATGCTTCCGATTTCTTCGGCATTTCGAAGGATGTGCAGGCGGTTTTGAAGCAGTATTATCGGGAAAAGGTTCGTTACTTGCGCGGCTACGTTCAATCCGTGGGTTTTCCGAAGACGAAGATCGAGTATCAGGCAGGTGTACGGCAGGGAGGACAGAGCCATTATTCTATTCGAAAACTCTGGGACTTCTCCCGAAACACCATTCTGACCTTTTCGAATCTTCCGCTGAAGCTGGGCATCTTTGCCTCGATTTGCAGTATGTTTCTGGGAGTGCTTCTCTTACTGTATACCTTATTTACCAGAAAAGGCGCCCCGTCCGGATATGCAACCATCGTCGTGCTGCTTTGCTTTATGTTTGCCGTTCTTTTCTTTGTGGTCGGGATTATCGGGGAGTACATCGCGTTACTTTTTGAAGAAATCAAAGATAGACCGATTTATATTGTTTCCGAGAAGAAGAACATGGAAAAAGAATGTGAAGAAGGAGAACAAAATTGATTATTACAAAAACCCCATTTAGGATGTCATTTTTCGGCGGTGGAACCGATATGGAAGACTATTTTAAGGAGTATGGCGGAGCGGTTCTTTCCACGAGCTTTGATAAGTATTGCTATGTCAATGTCCGTCATTTGCCTCCTTTTTTTCAGTACAGTACGGAGCTTTCTTACTCGAAGACGGAGCGGGTGAACAGTTTGGATGAAATTCAGCATCCGGCGATTCGTGAAGCGATGCGGATGCTCGATATGCAAGAAATTCGTCTGATGTATGAGGCGGACTTACCGGCAAGATCGGGACTTGGGACGAGCTCTTCTTTCGCCGTGGGAATGCTGCATGCCTTTCATGCTCTTAAAGGAAAATATGTAGATAAGAAGACCCTGGCGGATCAGGCGATTTATCTGGAGAGAGTTCTTTGTAATGAGGCGGGAGGCTGGCAGGATCAGATTGCGGCGTCTTTCGGCGGATTGAATCGAATCGATTTCTCTGCCGAAGGCTACCGGGTGAGTCCGGTTCTGATTTCTCCGGAACGAAAGAAGAAACTCAATGAGAGTCTGATGCTCTTCTTTACCGGCTTCACCCGCTTTTCCTCTGAAATTCAGAAAGCGAATCAAAGCAGTTCTCCGGAGGACAAACTTGCCCTTCTTCGGGATATGAAGGAACTCGTGAATGAGGGAGAATCCATTCTCTGCAATCAGGATAGAGACTTGGATGATTTTGGTCGCCTTCTTCATACTACTTGGGAGTTAAAGCGGCGGACAGCGAAAAGCATCAGTACGGACAGCATAGACCAGCTTTATACACTCGGCATGCGTGCGGGCGCGCTTGGCGGAAAGCTCCTTGGTGCAGGCGGAGGCGGTTTCCTGCTTTTTTACGTGGAGAAAGAAAAGCAGGCAGGTCTGATGGAAGCGATGAAAGACCTCCTCTATATTCCTTTTTCCTTTGAAAACGGAGGAACACAGGTGGTCTACTATTCGCCGGAGACTTTTGAAAAGAAAGGGTAAAAGGGATGCTTAGTGAGTGGCTGGATTATCTCAGAACCGGTTTACAATCTACGGTAGGGAATTCCTTTATTCCCCTACTCTATGGGGTTTTTCTATTTCTTCAGTTGCTTGGGCTTTACCGAAGATTTTCGATTCTGAAAACCGGCGGGCATTTTTGGGATAGCTATCATATTACGGGGGATACCTTATATATTCATGCCGGGCTTTTCTGTATAGGAAGGCGGGATGTTCCTTTCGCGGAGATGAGGACGGTAGATATTGATTATGTTAGAGGAAAATGGGGCGGTAGGTTTACCGTGCAGATTCATAGAGAAAAAGGCATGAATAAGTGCTTTGTTATTTCTGCAGATGAGAAAGGAAAGAGACAGCTGAAAGACTTGGAGCGTGCACTTTTTCAGCACAGGATTGCCGTAAGAAAATGGGGATATTAAGATGCATGTTTTTTTATTCATGTATTTTTTGAAAAAGAATGTCCCTTCTGAGAAGAAAGGCAGGAAGGGATGACGGAGATACTGGAACAGTTTTCTATTTCCCTGCAAGAGTGGTTGTTGAATCCGCTTTTCAATCCGTTTAATTATTTATTACTGGCGGTCTGCGCCTTTTGGTTGTTTCGGAGAATATCCATTCTCCGGACCGGTGGGGAGTTTTGGGAACCGTTTCATATCGTGGGAGACATCCTCTATATTCATGCTGCATTTTACTGCATAGGAAGGCGCGTAGTGCCGTTCTCGGAAATGGCGTCCGTGCAGATCAGCCAAGGTAGCGGGAGAGGCGGCAGACGCTATATCGTAAAAATCCGGCGGAAGAAGGGAATCACCAAGTGCTTTATGATTGGAGTGAATAAGAGAGGTCTTCAGAAGCTCGAAGAACTGGAAAAGGCGCTTAAAAAACACCGGGTTGCAGTGAGTAGCGGAGGATAGTCCTCTAAAATATTAAAAATTAATATTATTTTGTCTTTTGCCGATGTATTTTTGATACGGAGTGTGCGGTATCTCGTTCAGACGCACGAAGTAAGCGTCGATGCGTCTTAGGAAAGCAGGGAAAAGATGAAAAAAGCAATAGACAAGATAAAATTGAGAAAAGAGAAAACAGAAGGAAAACTCGTCAAGATTCCATTTTTATGCATGACGGTTTTCTTTTTTTCGTGTTTTTTTATAACGGAAGCTTTCGCTGAAGGAAAATGGGTGGAAGTCTCCGGCACATGGCAGTATCAGGAAAACGGTGTCGCGTGGAAAGGCTGGCTACACTTGGGAGATTCCTGGTATTATCTGGATCCGACGAGCGGAAAGATGGCGGACGGCTGGATTTTGGATCAGGGGAAGTGGTATTTTTTAAAGACGGATGCGCGCGAGCAGGGG
>JABZIV010000011.1 GCA_015258095.1 Lachnospiraceae bacterium | reverse complement strand
CAGTATGCCGTTTCCTATATTATCGATTCCGCTCCCTTTAAGCAGGGGCGTTTCAGCCCTGCCTCCCATATTCGGATTGTTTCCCCGGAGCATTTCCGGGAAGAGCCGGTGGAAGAGGTTCTGATTGTAGCGCCGGGATATACGGAAGAGATTGCGGGCATTATCCGAAGGGATTTTCAGCCCAAACCAAGGATTCTTGCTCTAAGGGGAGAACGGATAACGGAACTCGCCTAAAGAGAAGAAGAGAATGAATTACGTAGTCCTCCTAAAGAAAAGGGAAGCCGGATTTCGAGGAGAAGGGAGAAGCCGTGAAAGCATTTGTACTGGAAGGAAGAGGAAAGGTCAGCTGGGTCGAGAAGGAACCCCCGGTTCTGGAAGAGGAACACGGGGTATTGATTGAGCCGTTGCTTCTCGCACCCTGTACCAGTGATGTTCACACCATCTGGCAGGGTTCTCCGAAGAAGAAAAATCTGACGCTCGGGCATGAGTGCGTGGGGAAAATCGTTAAAACAGGCTCGGCTGTAAAGGACTTTTCCGTCGGAGAAGTGGTTGCCGTCTCTGCGATTACCCCGAACTGGGACGATCCAGAAGTCCGGGAAAATGAGGCGCACGCCGGATATCCTTTCTCCGGGCATCTGCTTGGAAAGTCGATAGACGGGGCTTTCCAAGACTGTTTCTACCTTCCTCACGCGGATAAGAATTGCGGAAAGATACCGGAAGGACTCTCCTTAGAAGACGCCCTACTTTGCACGGATGTTCTGCAAACCGGCTTTACAGCGGCGGAAGAAGGGGCAGTCAAGGCAGGAAATACCGTTTGTGTCCTCGGTATCGGCGCAATCGGGCTTGCCGCTATCTTTGCGGCGCAGTGCCTCGGCGCACGGCAAATCTTCGCCGTGGGGAGTAGGGAAGAGAACAAGAGACTGGCAGAGTCCTTCGGAACGGAGGATTGTCCGGTGGAAGTTCTGGATTATAAGGAGCTGAAAGCGGAGCTTCCGGAAGGAAAGCATCCCCTCGCGAATTCCACGAACTCTTCCGTTGTGAATAGAGTGTTGGAGAGAACGGGAGGAAAGGGAGTTGACCGGGTGCTTGTCTGCGGCGGAGATGAGTATGCGCTTTGCATGGCTTCGGATATGGTACGGTATGGCACAGGGATTGTGAGCAATGTAGCGTACTTTGCCGCGGAGGAAGGGATGGTCGAAGAGGAGCTTTCCGGACAGCCTTTCTACTACAGAGTAGGAGGAAAGGAAGTGGAGAAGAAAGCAATCGACGGGATCCTTCTGCCGAAGTTCTCTCTGGGAAAGGGGATGGCAGGAAAGCGCTTTGTCTTTTCTTTGTCAAGAGGAGGAAGGGGACATCTGGAGAAGGTGATGCAGACCTGCCTCGCAAAGCATTTTCATCCGAGAGAGATGTTTACGAAAAGCTATCACGGTCTGGAAAATATCGAAGCGGCACTGTATGATATGAAGTCGAGACGTGCAGTCAAGGTACTTGTGTATACCGATTTAGCATAAAAGAAAGGGCGTATTTTGAAGAAAACCATCAGTATTGTGATTCCCTGTTATAACGAAGAGGAAAATGTTCTTCCGCTTGCCGATGCTTTACGCAGCTGTTTCCGGGAGAAGCTTACAGACTATGATTATGAGCTCTTGTTCATCGACAATGATTCCCAGGACAAAACCAGAGAGAAGTTGAGAGAACTTTGTAAAGAGGACAAAGGGGTAAAAGCGATTTTTAATGCCAAGAACTTCGGTCAGTTTAATTCCCCCTATTATGGCATGCTGAAAAGCACGGGAGACGCAACCATTCTTATGGCGGCGGATTTTCAGGATCCGGTGGAGATGATTCCGCGTTTCGTGGAGGCGTGGGAAGAAGGCTATCGCATAGTCATCGGGGTGAAAACGCGCAGTAAAGAGTCGAAGCTCATGTATACCTTACGGGGCATCTACTATAAGTTGATTCGGAAGATGTCTTCGGTGGATCAGATCAGTCAGTTTACGGGATTTGGTTTGTATGACCACAGTTTTATCGAAGTCATGCGTTCTCTGGATGATCCGACCCCGTTTCTTCGCGGGATTGTTGCGGAGCTCGGGTATCGGAGAAAAGAGATTCCCTATACGCAGCCGAAGAGAAGAGCGGGAAGTACCCACAACAATTTTTATACTTTATATGATGCCGCCATGCTCAGCTTTACCAGCTATACCAAGGTCGGCCTGCGCCTTGCCGTTTTTTTCGGCGCTGTTTTTGCCGCTCTCAGTATGCTGGTCGGACTCCTTTATCTCGTGATGAAACTCATCTGGTGGGATCGTTTTCCGGCAGGGATGGCACCGATGCTGATCGGGATGCTGTTCCTCGGCTCCGTTCAGATCTTCTTTGTCGGTCTTCTCGGAGAATATATCCTCTCGATTAACCAACGAGTAATGAAAAGACCCCTGGTAGTGGAGGAAGAGCGGCTGAACTTTCCGGAAGAGAAGAAAGAGGAAGAGCGAAAAGAACAGAAATAGAACGGGAAAGAAACAGAACAAAAGAGAAACAGAACAAAAAAAGGAATAGAACAAAAAAATAGAACAGAAAAATAGAACAGAAAAATAAAGGGAAGAGTATGAGAGCAAAGATAGATATCGCCTTAGTAAGAGAGGGAAAGTTACATATTCAAGGCTGGGCGTTCGGGAAAGACCCGGAGAGTCCGGTGAAGATAGAAGCGTTCGGGAAAGACGAAGAAATAAAAGAGATTTTCATTGAAGAAGTGGAACGGGAAACGGTGATAGAGGCGTATTTTCCGAACTATGAAAAAGAGCACGGAAAGGGAATTTCGAGACGGCTCGGCTTTGCCGTTAATGTTCCTTACGCTTTCGGAGAGCAGGAGGAAGTAGTCCTTACGCTGGAGACGGAGGGACAGAGGAGAACCTTCCTCTTTAATGATGAAAAGATTGAGCGTTTCAACTCTCGTTCCCGTAAGAAATGGGATAAGCTTCGTGCACTTTTTCAGTGGGAAACAGTGGAAGCAATCAAAGATACCGTGCGAAAGGGCGGACTTTCCGCACTCTTCCATAAGACGGTACGTAAGTTAAGGAGTATAGAGGAAGAGTACGACTATAACGAGTGGCAGAGAAGAGTTCGTCCGACAGAAGAGGAACTGGAAAGACAGCGGGAAATCAGCAGG
Source organism: Lachnospiraceae bacterium (assembly GCA_015258095.1). Classification (GTDB taxonomy): domain Bacteria; phylum Bacillota; class Clostridia; order Lachnospirales; family Lachnospiraceae; genus Oribacterium. Next base: position 52,462 of record JABZIV010000011.1, on the reverse strand, counting down.
GGAAACCGCTTTTCCGACAGTCCCGTCTTCTTTTCCTTTGTGATTCCGGTATATCGCCCCAAAGAGGAGTTTTTAAGAAGGCTTCTGGACAGCATTCTGGCGCAGACCTATCCGCATTTTGAGGTCTGCCTCGCGGATGCTTCCGATTACCAGACTTTTCATAAAGAAATCGGGAAGAAGAGCCCGAAGGAAGTGCTGGAAGAGTATAGTCAGCGCGATCATCGGATCCGTTTTCAGGTCTTAGAGGAAAATGAGGGCATCTCCGGCAACACAAACCGGGCGATTCGTATGGCGGAAGGAGATTTCATCGTTTTCTCCGACCACGACGATGAACTCGCGCCGAATGCTCTTTATGAGGTTGTAACTGCAATCGATGCCCATCCCGAAGCGGAGCTCCTTTACAGTGATGAGGATAAGATCGATTTTGCATCTGCGTATTACTTCGAACCGAACTTTAAGCCGGACTACAGTCCGGAGTTTCTTACGGCAGTAAATTACATCTGTCATCTCCTTATTGCAAAACGAAGTCTCCTGGAAAGCGTCGCCGAAGTGGATGAAACGGGGGAGAAGCGCTATGAGCGGAAGGGGTATGACGGTGCGCAGGATTATGACCTCATCCTTCGCCTTTCTGAAGCAGCGGAGAAGATAGAGAAAGAAGAGGGGCTTTCGAAAGAGGCGGAGAAGGAACGGGAAGAGGCGCTGTTTACCTCTTCTACTATCGTTCATATTCCGAAGGTGCTTTATCACTGGCGTTCCCATCAGCTTTCCACTGCACAGAATCCGGAAGCGAAGCTCTATGCTTTCACGGCAGGAGAACGTGCGGTCTTTGACCACTATAAGCGGATCGGGCGGCCGATTCGGAATGTGGAACGCGGTATTACCTATGGATACTATCATCCGCATTTTAGGATAGAAGAGCAGGGAGAGCTTCCGCTCGTTTCCGTGATTATTCCGAACAAAGATCATGTGAAGGACCTGGATCAGGCCATTCGTTCCCTGTTTAAGGGAAGCTATCCCTATCTGGAAGTGATTGTGGTGGAGAACAATTCCGAGGAAAAGGAGACCTTTTCTTACTATGAGGAAATACAAAAAGAGTTTCCTGCCCTTTACGGAGATTTCAAGAAGAAAGCCGTCCGTGTGGTGCACTGGGAGAGAGAGTTCAACTATTCCGCCATCAATAATTTCGGAGTAGGTTTCAGCCATGGAGACTATCTCCTCTTTATGAATAACGATATCGAGATGCTCGGAGAGCATTCCGTGGAAGAAATGCTGCAATATGTTGAGGATCCGGAAATCGGTATCTGCGGGGCGAGACTGCTCTATCCGGATCATCTGATTCAGCATGGCGGAGTCGTGATGGGCTTTGGCGGGATTGCCGGGGCAAGCTTTATCGGCCTTCATGAGACGGAACAGACCTATATGCACAGAGCGGAATGCATTCAGAATTACTCCGCTGTTACGGCAGCGGTTCTTCTTACGAAACGAAAGTGCTTTCTGGAAGTCGGCGGGTTCCGGGAAGAACTTGCGGTAGCCTTTAATGATGTGGACTTCTGCCTGAAAGTGCGCGCCCTCGGTAAAAGAGTTGTCTATACGCCGTATGCGCTCTTTACACACTATGAATCGAAGTCCAGAGGACTGGAGGATAATCCGGAGAAGGTGAAGCGCTTTAATTCGGAGATTGTTACCTTGGGAAAGATCTGGCACATGATTTTACGAAAGGGAGATCCGTATTACAATCCGGCGCTCACGCTCAGAAAGGCAAACTTCGCGCTCCGCGACTTGGAGAAAGAACCGGTAGGGGAGCCGTTTCCTTTGGGTATCTTAAAGGGAATTGTGTAAAAGAAAGGAAAAGAGATGAAATTAAGCGAATTTCCCTACGAGAGAGTGGATTTTAAAAAGGTAGAAGAAGCGCTGGCAGCGCTTCTGAAAGCACAGGAGAAAGCAGAATCCTTTGAGGAGGCTTTCTCTCTTCATCAGAAATATTACAAGATTCTGAACGATGTGAGAACGGCGGAAGTGCTTTCCCGCTTTCGAAATGATATCGATATGACGGACCCCTTCTATGAGAAAGAGAAGGCTTATTACGATGAAAATATGCCGATTTTCTCGAATGCGGTTGTAGAGTACCAGAAGACGGTTTTACACTCCCCTTTCCGGAAGGAACTCGAAAAGAAGATTGGTAAAGTAGCTTTTAAGAACATCGAACTTGCTGAAAAAAGCATGAATGAAAAGCTGATTCCTCTCATGCAGAAGGAAAATGAGCTTACAACGACATACGGAAAATTACTTGCCACGGCGAAGATTTTCTGGGAGGGACAGGAACGGAACCTTTCTCTTATGCGCCCGTTCCTGATTTCGAAGGATAGAGAGACCAGGAAGAAGGCGTGGGAGAAGTACAGTGCATTCTTTCAAGAGCATAGAGAGGAGTTGAATTCCCTCTATGATGCTCTGGTGAAAAACCGAACGGAGCAGGGAAGACTTTTAGGCTATCCGGATTTTACCGAACTTGGCTATGCCAGAATGATTCGTAATTGTTACGATGAGAAGGATATTGCGAATTTTCGCCTCCAGGTGAAACGGGATCTGGTTCCCTTTGTGGAAGAACTCCAGGAAAAGAGACGGAAGAGACTCGGTCTGTCCCATCTCTACTACTATGATGAGGACGTCTTCTTCCCGGAAGGAAACCCTGAGCCAAGCGGAACGCCGGAGGAGATTATGGAGGCCGGCGAGAAGATGTATGATGCCCTCTCTCCGGAAACGGCGCAGTTTATGCGGAAGATGCGGGAAATGGAGCTCTTTGATGTGCTTGGAAGAAAGAATAAGAGCACGGGAGGCTATATGGATATGCTCCCGAATTATCGGATGCCTCTTATTTTCGCGAATTTCAACGGAACGGCAGGGGATATTGATGTGATTACACACGAATGCGGGCACGCTTTTCAGGGGTATCTTACGGCGGAGTATCCGATTCTCGAGCACAATGACCTGACTTCCGAGACGGCGGAGACCCATTCCATGGCGATGGAGTTTTTTACGGAGCCGTGGATGTCGCTTTTCTTTGGAGAGCGGGCGGAAGAGTACAGGGAGATGCATTTGGAGTCGACGCTCATGTTTATCCCGTACGGTACGATGGTCGATGAGTTTCAGAATATCGTGTATAAGAATCCGGATATGGGTATAGAAGAGAGAAATGCCCTCTGGAAAAAACTCGAGAAAGAGTATAGACCGCATCTCGATTATGGAGACAATCCCTTCTTAAATGAGGGAAGGCTCTGGCAGAAGCAGAGCCATATTTATGAAGATCCGTACTACTATATTGATTACTGTATTGCCGCGGTGAATGCGCTGCAATACAAAGTATGGATGGACCAGGATTTTCAGGCGGCATGGAAGAGTTATATGCATTTTGCCAAATGCTCGGCTTCCCTCTTCTTCACGGACTTGGAGAAAGAAGCCGGACTGATGAATCCCTTCTCGGAGGGAAGCTTAAAGCAACTGGTTGAAAAGCTGAGGCGGAAGGAAGCCTGAAGAAAGCGGTCGAAAAGCTCGGGCGGCACTAAGCTTTAGTCTCCGCCGAAGAAGCCCATGATGACAATGCCGATTACGGCTAAAAGGACAGCGAAGTACTGCGGCTTGGAAAGACGTTCTTTTAAGAAGATGTGTGCCCAGAGCGCGGAAAAGATACAATAGCTGGAAATGAGCGGTGCACTGGCCACCGCATTTGCCGCAAGAGCCACGATGTAAGCGGCCTGTCCCGCAGTTTCACTTGCCGCACCGAGAAATTTTGCGCCCTCATAGGGAGCGAAGAACTTCGTTTTCTTTACAAAAAGAAGGTAGAGGAGAGTGAGTATGCCGACTGCAAGGAAGGTGTATTCATAAGCGGCATTCGCCGATTCCTCCGGAAGCTTCTGGAGTACAACGGCATCCATAAAGGTGCCCAGACCGTCCAGAATACAATAGCCGATGGAGTAGAAGATGGCGAGGAAGGTATTTATGTGTTTCTGCCCCGGTTCCGCTCCGTTCTCCCTGATTTCCTGCTCTTCCTTTTTCTTTTGCAGATAGGAGAGAAGGACGATGGCGATAATGATGATTGCGGTAGCAAAAAGCTGCGGGGCGGAAAGCGTCTGCTTCAAAAACAGGAAGGACAGGAAAGCGGCGACCGCTCCGGAAGTGTTGCATATCGGAGAAGTGATGGAAAGTTCGATATAGCGGAGACCGATATAGCCGAGAAGCATGGAGCTGATATAAAGAAAGGATACCGGAAGATAGACTAAGACGGTATGCAGGTCGAAAGAAACCCCTTTAACAAAGACCTGATAGCTCGCATGCGCGCCCATAACGATTCCTACTGCAACAAGCATCTTTAAGTGACTGTCTTTATCTTTTTCCGGAGAGCCGAGCTTCGAGAAGAAGTCGGAACCCGACCAGAAGAAAACGGCAACAAGGGAGAGAATGAACCACATAGAAACTCCTTTTCTAAACTTAGCTTATAAAAAATAATTCTATACTTCAAAAAAACACGGTGATTAATATACATGATGGAGAATATCCTGACAAGGAGAATCTCCGGAGCAGAAAGGAAAAGAGGCTGTTTATGGAAATGGAAAAAGAGAGAGAACTCCTTGTAAAATTCGGAAAGAAACTGGTAGAAGCCGGTCTTACGAAGGGAACAGGCGGGAATTTGAGCGTTTTTGACCGGGAAAACGGGCGCGTTGCCATTACTCCGTCAGGAATCGACTTTTTCGCCATAACGCCGAAAGACATTGTGCTGATGGATTTGGAGGGAAAGGTTTTGGAAGGAGAAAAGGTGCCTTCCTCCGAGTGGGCGATGCACAGTATTCTCTACAAGAATCGCCCGGATATCGACGCGGTGATTCATGCACACACGATGTATGCGACCGTCCTGGCTTGTCTTCGAGAAGGACTGCCCGCCACGCACTATATGGTGGCGGTTGCCGGAAAAGACGTCAGAGTGGCGGAGTACGCGACCTTCGGAACCATGACGCTTGCGGAGAATGCGCTGAAAGCGATGGAGGGGAGAAAGGCGGTTCTCCTTGCGAACCATGGAATTCTCGCAGGAGCCGGAGACCTTCTGAATGCCTTTAATATTATCGAAGAAGTAGAATATTGTGCGGAAGTTTATACGAAAGCACGGGCTATCGGTACACCGGTGATTTTGGACAACGAAGAAATGGAGCGGATGCTCGAGAAGTTTAAGACGTATGGACAGCGGAAGTAGGGAAAATATGCTAAAATAGAAAGGTATCTGCCGCTTTCGTTTGCTGGGAGGAAAAATGAAGAGCTATGATGTTGCTATTGTAGGAGCAGGTCCGGGTGGAATTTACGCGGCGTATGAGCTGGTGAAGAAGGCGCCCTCGCTTTCGGTTTTGGTCTTGGAAGCGGGACACAGTTTGGAAAAACGAAATTGTCCCATCGACGGGAAGAAGGTGAAGTCCTGTATTTCCTGTAAGAGTTGTTCGATTATGAGCGGCTTCGGCGGAGCAGGTGCCTTTTCCGACGGAAAGTACAATATCACAAACGATTTCGGCGGCACATTGTATGAGTATATCGGAAAAGAAGAGGCGCTCAGTCTCATGCACTATGTGGATGAAATCAATATGTCCCATGGAGGCGAGGGCACAAGGTTGTTCTCCACCGCCGGAACGAAGTTTAAGAAACTCTGTATGCAGAATCGGCTGAAGCTTCTGGATGCTTCGGTTCGGCACCTCGGGACGGATATCAATTATGTTGTGCTCGAGAATCTGTATCGGGAATTAAAAGATAAAGTTGCATTTCACTTCGATACTGCGGTAGAGAAGATTGAGGTCATCGGGAAGAAGGAAGAAAAAAGCGACGAAGCAAAAAAAATCGATTGTGACGGCTATCTTCTTCACACGAAGAAAGAGGACTTTCAGGCAAAGCACTGTATTGTTTCCGTGGGGAGATCGGGAAGTAAGTGGATGGAGTCGGTTTGCAGCGACTTAAAGATTCCGACCAAGTCGAATCGTGTGGATATTGGCGTTCGTGTGGAACTGCCTGCCGTCATTTTCTCGCATTTAACCGACGAGCTCTATGAGAGTAAGATTGTGTACCGAACCGCCCTTTTTGAGGATAATGTACGAACCTTTTGTATGAATCCGAACGGGATTGTGGTCAATGAAAATACCAACGGCATCGTTACCGTGAACGGACACAGCTATGAGGGTGAGGACAAACACACGGAAAACACGAATTTTGCCCTGCTGGTGGCAAAGCATTTTTCCGAGCCCTTTAAGGATAGTAATGGATATGGAGAAAGCATTGCCCGCCTTTCGAATATGCTCGGAGGCGGCGTTATTGTACAGCGTTTCGGCGATTTGGTACGGGGAAGAAGAAGTAATCAGAAGCGTATCGAGGAAGGTCTGGTACAGCCGACTTTGAAGGCGACCCCGGGAGACCTGAGTCTTGTGCTCCCTAAGAGGATTCTGGACGGAATCATGGAGATGATTTACGCTTTGGATAAGATTGCACCGGGTACGGCAAATGAAGACACCCTGCTTTACGGGGTGGAGGTGAAGTTCTATAACATGGAGGTCGGGCTGGACGAGCATCTGGAGTCGCGCTACAAGGGACTCTATGTCATCGGGGACGGTTCAGGGGTTACCCATTCGCTTTCTCATGCGTCCGCTTCCGGCATTTTTGTTGCAAGAGAAATTGCGCAGGACGGGAAGGAAGCCGATTTTCATTAAGTACACAGTAGAGGAAGAGGGTGAGACAGGGTGAGCATCTTACTGGCAAGACATGGAGAAACGGACTGGAATGTGGAACGGCGAATCCAGGGCAATACGGATATTCCGCTGAATGAAAATGGAATCCGGCAGGCACATTCCCTGAGCAGTTATCTGGAGAGGGAGGAGAGAGAGAAGGGCGTTCCGCTTTCCTTTGTCTTCACCAGTCCCTTAAAGCGTGCAGAGGAAACGGCAGAAATTGTAGGAAAAAGACTTGCCGTTCCGGTAGAAGTTATCCCGGGACTGGAGGAGATGGACTTCGGTGTCTGTGAGGGCAAGAGCTGGCTGCAAGCGAAAGCGGAGTATGCGAAAGAAATAGAGGAGTGGGAAGAAAATAAGCGCTATCATAAGATTCCCGGCGGAGAATCCTATCAGGATGTGCTGGAGCGATTCTTCTCGGCATGGTCTCTAATTAAGAAGAAACTGAAGGAACAGCCTGCCTTTTCTTTACAAGAGAAGGATATCCTGCTGGTCACACATGGGGCGCTGATTATGCTGCTCCTTGCCATGCGGGACGGAAAAGCCTTAGCGGACAGCTTTGTGCGGGTTAAGGTGGAGAATGCGCGAGCCTACTCTTTCGAGGAAGAGGAGCTGGATGCCATTTTTATGAAATTGTAGGAGGAAGGTAAGATGAATAAGAAGAAAATGATGGAAGAAATACTGGAGGAGAATCGGCAGATGAATCGGAATTTACTGCATCTTGGAAATATGAGCGGGATTCTGATATTACTGGAATGTTTGAAAGAAGCAAAGCAAAAGAGAGACCGGAGTGCGCTGAAGCTTGCCAAGATCGGCTTACTTTTGACAGCGATTACCGAAATGCTTTTTCTGCTCACGAATCTATCCGCCTTTTATGAAAAATATAAAGAAGCGGGAGAGGAAGAGGCGGACGAACTGTAGTGGAGTCCTTTTCCTTTTCAACTGTTTTTTTCACCTATCTGATAGGAATCAATCTCTTTACTTTTGTTCTCTACGGACTGGATAAATATAAAGCGGTGCATGGTCTGTGGAGAGTTTCCGAGAGGGTTCTTCTCCTCGCCGCCCTTCTTGGCGGTGCATTTTCCGCGCTTTTTTCGATGTTCTTTTTTCATCATAAGACGAGGAAGGCACGCTTTCTCTTTTTCATTCCCCTTTGTACGTTGATCTGGGGCATTCTTATTCTCCGCATTTATTTAAAATGGTCATGAGATTTTTTTAAAACATTAAAACTGCACAAGAATTCTTCTGCTTTTTTATCAATATATAGTAAATAGATATAATTAAATGACTTGATTTTAGGGGAGCAAAACCCTATACTGTAGCTGTTGCTTATTTTGCCGAAACAAGCGTATAGTGCATTTCGGCAAGAAAAAGAAGTTGCTAGAGAGTGAGGGGAAGTACATTGAGCGTATCCATTTCTATTCGCCATGCCATAAAGAAGTATGGAGAGAACGTGATTATTCCCGACCTGAGTCTGGAGATTCGGGAAGGAGAGTTTTTTACTTTATTAGGGCCGTCCGGTTGTGGAAAGACGACCTTACTTCGTATGATTGCAGGGTTCAATTCGATTGAGGGAGGAGATTTCTATTTCAATGAAAAGCGCATCAACGACCTGGATCCGGCGAAGAGAAATATCGGTATGGTGTTCCAGAACTATGCGATTTTTCCGCACTACACGGTAAGACAGAATGTAGAGTTCGGTTTGAAAAATAAGGGCGTTCCCGCAAAGGAGCGGAAAGAGAAAAGCGATGAATTTCTGCGTTTAATGCAGATTGAGAATCTGGCGGAGAGAAAGCCGGACAGAATGTCCGGAGGACAGCAACAGAGAGTTGCCCTTGCCCGTGCGCTTGTGATCGAGCCGGACGTACTTTTGATGGATGAGCCGTTATCGAATCTGGATGCCAAGCTCCGTGTCGACATGCGGAGTGCTATAAGAAGAACGCAGCATCAGGTCGGCATTACCACCGTGTATGTTACCCACGACCAGGAAGAGGCTATGGCGATTTCCGACCGCATTGCCGTAATGAAGGCGGGTGTATTGCAGCAGGTCGGGACGCCCAAGAGCATTTATCAGAGACCGGCGAATCTCTTTGTCAGCAGTTTTATCGGTCGCTCCAATGTGGTTCCGGCAGAACTAAAGATGGAGGGCGATGCATCGTTCCTTGTCTTCTCAAACGGGAAGAAAGCGGAGATACGGAACGTGGACGGTGCGTTCAGAGAGAACAGGAAGGTGAAGCTCAGCGTTCGTCCGGAAGAGTTTCTTCTTTGCGGTAAAGAAGAGGAACTCCTTCATGCGCGGATTACGGAGAGCATTTTCCTTGGCTTAAATACACACTATACGGTGGAACTGGAGACCGGAGACCGTGCGGAAATCATCCAGGAGTCTACCATCAGCAATATCTTGACTGTAGGAGAGGAGATTTCTCTGAAAATCAATACGGAAAAGGTCAATGTCTTCACGGAGGACGGGGAGAAAAATATCCTGAGCGGTGTGACATCTTCTGAAGGAGCGAAGGTATGAAAAACAGAAAATGGGAAATCTGGACCTTCTTCAGTTTCGTGCTTTTTTTCCTCTTCTTACTGTTTTTGATCTATCCGCTTTTCGGCGTATTACAACAGTCGGTTATAGATGAGAATGGGCATTTTACCCTGGTTCAGTTTCATAAGTTTTTTACGAATCCCTATTACAGCAGTACCATCTGGAACAGCTTTACGGTAACCATTGCGATTACTTTGAGTACCTTGGTGCTGGGCATCCCCTTTGCCTATTTTTATTCCTTTTATCAGTTAAAAGGAGCAAAGTTCCTCTTTGTGGTGAGTATTCTCTGCTGTATGTCCGCGCCCTTTATCGGCGCCTATGCCTGGATCATGCTTCTGGGAAGGTCGGGGGTGATTACCCAGAATCTGGAGAAGATCGGGATTCATATCGGCAGTATTTACGGCTTCAACGGCATCTTATTTGTACAGGCACTGAAGCTCTACCCGCTTGTTTTCATTTATATGAACGGGGCGTTTAAGAACATTGACAACTCCCTGATTGAAGCGTCCACGAGCCTGGGCTGCAAGGGAATTAACCGCTTCTTTAAAATCATCCTGAGTTTAACGATGCCGACGATTCTTGCCGCATCTTTACTGGTCTTTATGCGTTCCTTTGCCGACTTTGGAACGCCGCTTATCATCGGAGAGGGTTTCCGAACCTTCCCGGTCGAAATCTATAAGCAGTATATCGGAGAAAACGGAACGAACCATGCTTTTGCGGCAACGATTTCCGTTGTGGCCATTTTGGTAACGGCTCTCGTTTTCCTGATTCAGAAGTGGGTCGGCAGAAAGTTTACCTTTTCCATCAATGCCCTGCATCCGGTGGAGAAGAAGAAACCGAAGGGCATTCTCGGATTCTTTATCTACTTATATACATACGGACTGAGCGGAATTGCGATACTACCGAACATTTATATCATTTATCTTTCCTTCCGGAATTGTGACCGTTCGGTATTTAAGCCGGGATATTCTCTGATTAACTACACGCAGGCGGCGAAGAAGCTCCTTGTGCGTTCCATAGAGAATACCTTCCTTTTGGGATTCCTCTCGCTTGCCCTGATTATCGTAGTCGCCATCATTATCGCGTACCTTGTGGTGCGGAGAGGCAATCTTTTAAACAACACGATAGATACCCTTTCCATGCTTCCCTACATTATTCCGGGTTCGGTCATCGGTATTGCTCTTGCGGTATCTTTCTCGAAGCCGCCGATTGTGCTCGTCGGAACGCTTTGGATTATGGTGCTTTCTCTTGTGATTCGCCGTATGCCGTATACGATTCGTTCTGCGACGGCGACGCTTGTACAGATTCCCTATTCGATAGAGGAGGCGGCATTGAGCCTTGGTTCTTCAAAATTAAAGACCTTTTTGAAGATTACGGTTCCGATGATGGCAAACGGGATTCTCTCCGGCGCAATTTTGAGCTGGGTGGCGATTGTGACGGAGCTGTCCAGTGCCATTATCCTGTACAACAATAAAACGATTACCCTTACGATGTCTGCCTATGTTGCCATATCCCGGGGAAACTACGGTATTGCGGCGGCATTTTCTGCGGTACTGACCGTACTGACTGCGATTTCATTGATTGTTTACCTCGCAGTAAGTAAGTCGGAGGATGTCAAGGTATAGGAGAGAGCCGGGACACGCGGCAATATTTATAAAGTCATAAAGCACTTTGTAAAGAGTCGTGTTTTGGAATTCAAAAAAGAGCTGCATAGACAGCAAAGATGGATTCATGCAACATTCAGCTGCATAAGCAGCAAAGATGGATTTATACAACATATAGCTGCATAGACAGCAAATATGGATTCATGCAACATACAGGTGCATAAACAGCAATGTTTTAGCAATTATAAAGGAGGAGACAATGAAAAGAAACTGGATGAAGTGGCTGGGGCTTGGTGCCCTTAGCTTGAGCCTTGTGGCTTGCGGTGGCGCGAAGAGCGGAACGGAGACGACAAAGGCCGGAACAAATGCGGAAACGAAGGCGGAGCAGGGAGAAACGAAGGCTGAGAAAAAGGAAGAGACAGCGGATGCGAAGGAGTTGGGAGACAAGCTGACCCTGTACTGCTCGATGACCGATGATGATATCGATACGGTACTCGACGGTTTTCACGAGCTGTACCCGGATATTGATGTGGAAGTGGTAAACGGTTCCGCGGGAGAACTTTTTGCCCGTCTTAAGGCTGAGTCGGCAAATCCGCAGGGAGATGTTATGCTGGGCGGTCTGAATCAGGCGGATGGCGACAAGAATAAGGATATCTTTGAGCCGTTTATCTCCGTACATGAGGATGAGCTTCCGGATAAGTATAAGAGCAATAACGGCTTTTATAACTATGACCACCTTTCTTCCGTTGTATTCTGTGTGAATACGGATCTGGAGAAAGAGCTGGGACTCGATATTAAAGATTATAAGGATCTTCTGGATCCGAAGCTTTCCGGAAAGATTGTGTTCTCCGATCCGAACGAGTCTTCCGCAGCTTGGAATAATCTTTCCAATATCATGGCAGTTTACGGAAATGATAGTGATGAAGCATGGAACATGATTGAAGGACTGATGAAGAACAAGATGGTGATTCAGGGCAGTTCTTCCGCTTGCTTCAAGAACGTTGCGGATGGAGAATATGTTGTCGGCCTGACTTACGAGGATGGTGCAGCTACACTCTTAAAGAGTGGAGCGAAGAACATTAAGCTTGTCTATCCGGCATCCGGCAGTTCGAACTTTGCTTTCGGTTGTGCCGTTGTAAAGGGTGCACCGCACATGGCTGCCGCAAAAGCAATGGTAAACTTCCTGATGTCCGCAGAAAGCCAGACGGAGAGAGGAAATGCCCTCGGTACCATTCGTCTCACAAACCCGAATGCGAAGATCGATTATAAGTACATCCCGAAGGATTCCGATGTGAAGTGGGTGGACAGAGATGTAGACTGGCTCATCAAGAACAAAGATGAAGTGTTGGAGCACTGGAATAAGTTGTATACGCAGTACTATAAGTAAGGTACTATAAGAAAAAGGGAGCTGCTCGATTATTTCGAGCAGCTCCCTTTGCTTTATTTTTTTCTTCTCGAGCAATTCCTTCTCTTCTTTAAGTAATTCTCGTGTCTTTATGCTCCTTTTTTTCGAACGACTACATAGCCTGCAAGGGAAAGGAGAGAGAGGGCGGAAAGACTAGCCCAGAGTCCTGCAAAACGCGCATCTCCGGTAGAAACCGCAGATCTCTTATTTAAAGCGTTTCCGTTTCTTTCCCGCTCAGCACCGAGTACGGCGCCCTTTCTTCTTGTCCGCTCAGCACCAAGTACTGCCCCATCTTTTCCTTCCTGTACCGGGGAGGCTTCCCCTTCGGTAGAAGCCGTTTTTTCTACCGGCATGGGACGGTCTTCACCGAGGACAGATCCCGGATTCGTCGGAGTGGAGGTAACGGAAGGATTGGGATTTACCGGAGTTCTATCCGTAATCCCGTTTCCGCCATTTCCACCATTTCCACTGTTTCCGCCGGGATTTCCGTTCTGTCCGGGGTTTACCGGCTGATTCTTCTTCACCAGATCCGTAAACTGTACGGTAAGGAGGATCTTGTCATTTTCTATTCCGCTAAGGGCATCTTTTCCGGAAACGAAGTCCCGTCCGCTGTCACTTTGGATAGCACCCCACTGAAAGGCATTGTGTAAATCGTAGGAATCTCCCTTCCACGGAATCGTCTGACTGTTTATGTCTTCCTCCGAATGATCCCGGTACAGATACGAGGAAGTACTGTTCATATAGCCGACCAGAGTGTTTTGAATGGTTCCCTCTACGCTTCTTCTTGTTTCCTCCGCCGTATCCGTTACGGTTCTTCGTCCGCTGGCGTTGTCCAGACGAAGTCCTTTCGCAATAATCTGGATTTTCTTTGCGGAATTTTTCAAGAGATTCGTAAAGCTTTGCAGCGTACCGGCATTATGCTCTACGCCGTCCTGTACATCGAAATCCATCTGTAAAGAAACCTTATCCTTACTAAAACTGGACTTCGCATAGTTAATGCGGTACAGCAGGGTGTTCCCGTCTGCGCTTTTAAGGGTATAATGGGCTTTCGCGTCCTCACTGCTCTCAGGAACATAGAAGCTTCCGTTTAAATCCGTTCCGAGGGAGAAGGAAGAGCGGAATCCCAGCTCTGCCTTCGCAGTCTTTACCAATGGGCTTTCATTCGAAACATTTTCCACACCGTAAGGGAAAAACTTTCCGAAAGTCTCTCGACTGTTTGCAACCGCAGAGACATCATACTCCGCTTTTAAGATATAGCTCTCTTCCGATTTTACCGTGTGTGGCGCCGTATCTGTGCTGTCCATTTCTTCTGTAGAATCATCCTTCGCAATAGAAAGATCCCCTTTTATCACAAAATCGTTGTTTTTTCGTGTACGGAGATCATCGGCAACGTCACGGGAGGGATGATTGTCAGGCTTATCCAAATTAAAGAAAGCAGAACCAAACGTAGGAGAGAGTGTCTCTTCCCCCTTACTTTCTTCCGGAGAAATGTTTACCTTAATTTCCGTGTGGCCGGGTCCGACGGGTGCTGCTTCAATGCCCAAATCGGGGTCGTATTCGATATGCCGTCCCCAAATAGAGGACTCTATCTTCGTACCTTTCATTTCATCACTTGGTATCACCGTGTCTACGTTGTTCGGTAGGGTGGTTGACGGATCGACAGGTGTTACCGTAACGGTTCCGGCGGGACTGCTTGTTCCTGCTGAGGCGGCACTTTCGACGGCACTGCCTGTTCCTGCTGAGGCGGCACTTTCGACGGCACTGCCTGTTCCTGCTAAGGCGGCACTAGTGCTCATGGTACTGCCCGTTCCTGCTGTATTTTCCGAAGCGGTAGCTGTACTGCCTGTTCCTTCCGTGCTTTCTGAAGTATTCGTGCTAATTGTAGTGCTGTTATTTCCTACTTCTTCTGCACTGCTGACCATCGGCGTAGCGAGCAGTGTTCCGCTCATGACGAGTGTGACCAGTTTTAGGGATATTTTCTTCTTTTTCATGCGTTCTCCTTTATACCTTCTCCTTCATGCCTTTTTCATGCGATGAAAGGAATCTCTTCCGGCTCCATGCTCGCGTCACTAATGATAGAAATGCAGCGACAGAAATACAGAGCAAGCTAAATGATTAAATATAATTAAATATTAGAAAGCTTTTCACAATACCTTGCTCATTTTAATAATAAGAATAAAATTAATCTACATAATTCATTAAAACCTTTTGAAATACATTGTTAAAAATTAAGGATATTCTTACGATTTCATAACATCGGAAAAATAGGACAAAAAAAGAACCATTTCCTTGTTTTTGGGAATGGTTCTTTTTGTTTACTCTTCCGCCTTGTAGCGGATGACATATTTGTTTTCCACGACTTCCACAATCTGTTCAATTTCTCCGTGCGGATCCTCCACCGGATAAGCTAGAGGAGAAGTTCCGGATTCTTCGCGGTCTTCTTCAAAGAAATGAACGGCTGTTCCGCAGGAAGAACTCAGTGTTCGAGGAACGGGCTGTAGGTTCGCGGGAATTCCCTCCTTTGTTTTTTCTCTATGAAAGCGAATCGCACCGAAATGGCTGTGGAAGGTGGCATAGTATTCTCTTTGCATCTTATTTCTTCGTGAGGGTGACCAGAAAGTCCTCCTCATTCTCTTTCTTATAGGATGCTTCATATCCGGCACTCTTAGCATAACGACAAACATTTTCCACGCAGGGCATGTTGTCGGTA
The DNA here is from genome assembly GCA_015258095.1 of Lachnospiraceae bacterium. Classification (GTDB taxonomy): domain Bacteria; phylum Bacillota; class Clostridia; order Lachnospirales; family Lachnospiraceae; genus Oribacterium. The sequence goes on along the minus strand of JABZIV010000011.1, from coordinate 37,458 downwards.
AGAAGGGTGTACTGTGCTTCATGTGTTTTTTCTACAGAACTTTTAATCAGTAATACAGGCTGCGGACAGGAAAGACCTCTTGCGTCAATCATCCTAACTCCTTTCTGTCCCGAGGGACTCTTTCTTTCCAAAAGTGTTTAAGTAGGCAATGCAAAGCAGGACAAGAAGACCGACGAGAACCGCTATTTTTCCGTTCGGTGTCGGGCCTTTTCCGGAAGAAGCAAGATTGAAGTTGTGACAGAATGCGGCTCCAACGAGAAGACCGAGATAGCAGACTGCGGAATCGGCATTTCCTTCTCCTGCCATCACCATCTGGCGAAGCGGGCATCCTCCGAGAAGTGTACAACCCAGTCCGGCAAGTACCATGCCTAAGAAGTTCCAAAGAGAGTCGGCGTGCGCAATCGGCTGATCGGTAAAGCCGAGGTGGAACTTTCCGAAGAGTACGTTTCCGATGAGTGCCGTCAGGAAAATCATGCAGAAACCGATGAGGAGTTTCGGCTCACGGAACAGAATCATGTCACGGAATCCGCCAACCATGCAGAGTCTTGTGTATTGTGCAAGAGCACCGACGAGAAGACCGGCACCGAGAGAGTAGAGCACAGCCGCGTGCTTTGCTCCGGGACCTTCCTTCGTGAAGAAAATAAAGGCGGGAGCGGCAAGCAGAAGAAAGAGAAACGTGAGTTGTATAATCGGAAGCCCGAAACCTTCTATTTTCGTCTGCTTATAGGTTCTCTTTAAACTGTAACCGTTCTTTAAGAAGAAAATACCGGCAAGGATACCGACCACGAATCCGATCAGCCCCACTACGGCGTTCAGGTCGCCGCCTGCCAGACGGAGTACCATACGGAAGGGGCAGCCAAGGAACATCAGTGCGCCGACCATGACAAAAAAAGAAATGATGAAACGAGTGATGGGTGAAGAGCCTCCGCGAGGAGAAAACTCACCACGAACAAGGGACAGAATCATCGCACCGAGAACAAGACCGATGACCTCCGGGCGAATATACTGTACCGCTTCAGCGCGGTGTAATCCGAGACCGCCTGCGGTGTCTCGAATAAAACATGCCAGACAAAATCCCATATTTGCAGGATTTCCCAGCAACACCAATGCCACGGAGATGATTCCGATGATCCCGCCGGCAATGGCGATGTGGATGCGTTCCGCTTTGAAATTCATACTTCCTCCTTCATCCGTTAGAGAAACGGATATTAAAATTTTATAAAACTTATCCTATTATAGCATGAAAATTTGTGCAGTTTTATTGAGAAGTCGGAAGAATGAAAGGATTTATTAAAAAATAAAATAACAAATTTCATAATAAGCCCAAGAAAAAAGAGCGGTGCGGAACAGGCAGAACTGTTTGTTGGCAAGAAAAAAGAGAATCCGATGATTCTCTTTTCTAAGACTTTTCTATTGTAAAAAGGAAGTCCGGTTTTAATTCGCAAAAAAAGTGTGAGAAGCTTTCCATTTCCGGAGAGCGACTTCCACCCATGCGCCGTAAAGAAAGACTACAATGACAAAAACGAAGTAAACTGCCAGGGCGGATATGGTAAAAATGGAAGTTCTATACAAATTGTCAAAACTGGAAAAAGCACCGGTTCCTGCGATGAGCGCACCTTCCACCACGCAGAAAATCGTAATCATACCTATAGCAACCAGGAGCCAGACAATCCATTTTCCGAACAACTGAAGGGCGGAACCGTCAAAACGGAGCTTTCTTCCTTCTATATAGGTATGATTTGCTTCCCAGCGGTAAATCATGGTAAATGCCCAGGGGGTACAAAGTCCGAGGGTGATGAGGGAAACCAGGGAGCCCAGGAAACGCCAACCGATGAGCTGTAAGGTTGTTCCGTCGAAATAGGACTTTCCGTCCTGCTCCTTTGCCGTGTTATCCTTTTCTGTATCTCTTGTTCTATTCTCCTCCATGCCGCTTTCCGCGCTGTTGTTTTGCAATTGATTTTCGTCCATTTGTCCTCCTCTATGCTTCTTTCAAGCTTTCCGCGATTGTGTCGCATCTAGGAGGATTTAAACATAATTTTATAGGAACGGCAAGCGATATTTAAGAATATCCTTTTGCTGTGAAATGGAGGGAAACGACAAATAGGAAAGGAGTCCCTTGCAGAGGCGGGAACTTCCGGATACCGCGCTACATCCTTTGCAAGATATAGAATCATCCCTTACAGAGGCGGGAACTTCCGTCTTTTATAATATAGACCCCTTCGGGTGTGATGCGAATCTCGGGCAGGGTGGGAGAGGAGAGGTAGCGAAGGGGCATCAACGGATCCATATTTAAGCTGATTCCCATTTCATGGAGCTTTTCTTTCATTTCCCGCAGTTCTGTTTCCAATGTACCTTCTCCATTTTCCGTAATCATACCCATGACAGGAAGCGGTAGGCGCTTGACAACGGTGCCGCGGGAAACGAGGGCAATGCCGCCCTGCATTTTCAGAAGTTCATTTACGGCAAGGCACATATCCCGGTCGGAGTCTCCGATGACCAGAATCCCGTCACAGTCCCGGGAAAGAGAACTTGCGATGGCACCCTGCCGAATCGTATATCCGTGACAGATGGAAAGCGTCATTTTTTGTTTTCCTTTGTGCCGGGAGAGGGAGGCTACTTTTCGATAGGAGGAGAATCGACTGGGGTCGAAATTGCCGCATCGTTTGAAGTTGACCTGCATGTGGGAAGTCTCTACGGCGTTCTCCTGAATCCCGAGAACCATCGTATTTCGTTTTAAAATGGGAAGAAGAAAATCCTCTTCCTCCACCGCGGAAAAATGCAATGTTTTCCGGAGTTCCTTCGGATAGTGGAGGGAAGTCGGCTTCCCTGTCTTTTCGATACGCTTTCCTTTGTGATAGACGGCTTCCACAAGCACTTCTTTCGGGTCGGAAAGAAGGAGGAGGTCCGCCTGCTTCCCGGGGGCAATGGCGCCGAGGAGCGGAAGATGATAACACTCCGCTGCGTTGATGGTCGCCATCTGATACGCTTTTCCCATAGGAAGACCGAGTGCAATGGCTTTCTTTACGGAGTGATTGATGTGTCCCTCTCGAAGTATCGCGTCGATCGTCTTGTCATCGGCACAGAAAGAGAAGCTTCTGCTGTCGATTTTCTCCGAGAGAATGCCTTCAATCAGGGTGTCCAGGTTTCTTGCGATGGCGCCTTCCTTGATGTGGATATGCATGCCGGAATGGACTTCATTTAGCGTGTAGGAAAAGTCCTTCGGAAGCTCGTCTGTCTGTAAGCGAATCAGTGAGGAATCTTCCCTCTCTTCGGACAGGAAGGCGTTGTGTCCGCCGGGGAACTTACTTTCCGTCCCTTCCCTGGTTTTCCAAAGCACGGGGTTCGAGTGAATCACGCCTTTTGTATCCATGATTTCTTCCAGTCCGAGGATGCGGGGATTCCGAAGATAGGAGAAAATGTCCCTGCCGTCAAAGCGGGCTTCCTGCTCTTCCGTGGATGCGCGAAGGGAGAGATAGGGGAGCATAAAGAATACATTGGCAGGGCATTTCTCACTTTGCGAAAGGAGATAGTCGAGCCCGGCTTTACCGGAGACCAGAACCGCCTCTTTCGGATTCACGATAAAGGTTGTTGTACCGTAGAGCACGGCAGTGGAGAGCAGAGAATGCGGAGAAACCATCGTGGCCTCCGGATGGCAATGCGCGTCGATAAAGGCGGGAACGAGGGACTTTCCCCTGCAATCTATTACATTCGTGCCGAGAAAGTCGCGCCCGATCCCTGCGATATGTCCCTGCTTGATAGCGACATCTCCCGGATAGAAGGTGGCAGTGTAAGCATCAAAGATGGAGGCGTTTTTAAAAATGCAATCTGCGGGGCTCTCTTTCCTGCATACTTTGGCAAGTTTACTATAGAGGCTTCTGTTCATTTTCTTCTCCCTGAAAGGCACGAAAAATCAAGCAATTTTCCTTTTTCTTCTTATTATTACATAGGAAAACGGCATTATCCAGAAGAGTTCCCTTCCGGAGCTACAATAGTTTTTTAGAGAAAAAATAGAAATTTTTATGCAAGAGTTGGAAAATTAAATAGTGAAATAGCACATAAAACGATGGTCTTTTTTTTACTTTGATGTACAATGACTTTGTTTTTGCATTTTTATGCAGGACGGAGCGGGAATCCCGGTATGAACATGTCGTGAAGTCTTTACCGGTATTCTTATACATTCTAAAACAGATAGGGAGACGACAAATGGAAAAATTTTTCAAACTGAAAGAACATCAAACGGATGTCAAAACGGAGTTGATTGCAGGAATCACCAGTTTTATGACGATGGCATATATTCTTGCGGTGAATCCGAAAGTGCTTTCCGCAGCAGGCATGGATGCCGGTTCGGTTTTTACGGCAACGGCGATTGCCTCGGCGATTGCCTGTATCGCGATGGCGCTTCTCGCGAATCTTCCATTCGTGCTTTCGGCAGGAATGGGTCTAAATGCGTACTTTGCCTATACGGTGGTTCTGAATATGGGCTACAGTTGGGAAATGGCGCTAGCTGCGGTTTTTATCGAAGGCATCATTTTCATCCTCTTATCGCTTACCAGTGTTCGGGAAGCCATCTTTAATGCGATTCCGCCGACCTTAAAACTCGGGGTATCCGTGGGATTCGGCTTGTTTATTACGTTTATCGGCTTACAGAATGCACACGTCGTTGTGGACGGGGCAACACTCGTTACTCTTTTTTCCTTTAAAACTTCGGTTCTGAAAGGGACCTTCTCTTCGGAGGGAATCACTGTTCTTCTTGCCCTCGTCGGCGTGCTGGTTACGGCTTGCCTTGTGATTAAAAATGTCAAAGGAAATATTCTCCTCGGGATTCTCATTACCTGGGGACTCGGGATTCTTTGCCAGCTTTTCGGACTCTATCAGCCGAATCCGGAGACGGGGTTCTACAGTCTGATTCCGAGCGGCGTTATCTCCATGCCGGCTTCCGTTGCACCGACTTTTATGAAAATGGATCTGTCGCGTGTAGCGAGCCTGGAATTTGTCATGGTTGTTTTTGCCTTTTTATTTGTGGATGTTTTCGATACTTTGGGAACGCTCATCGGTTGCGCTTCCAAGGCGGAAATGCTCGACAAGGACGGAAAGCTTCCCGGGATTAAGGGGGCTCTTCTTGCCGACGCTATCGGTACGACGGTTGGCGCGATTTTCGGAACCTCGACCATCACGACCTTTGGAGAATCCGCCTCGGGCATTGCGGAAGGGGGAAAAACCGGCTTAACGGCGATTGTAGTAGGAATCCTCTTCCTCGTTGCCCTTTTCTTCTCCCCGCTTTTCCTTGCCATTCCGTCTTTTGCAACGGCACCGGCACTCATTGTGGTGGGATTTTTCATGATGCAGCAAGTGGCGAAGATTGACTGGAGCGATATGCTTACGGCGATTCCGGTATTTATCTGTATTATCGCCATGGCCTTTACCTATTCCATCTCGGAGGGCATTGCCTTCGGTATCATGAGCCACACGATTCTTCATCTTCTCTGCGGAAAGGGTAAGAAGGTGAGCGTCTTGATGTATGTCCTGACCGTCATCTTTATCTTAAAGTATATTTTGATCTAGGAGGGAAAATGGAATACTTGCTTCATGGAGACCTGTGCTTCAGTAAAGACAGAATGCGGATAGAAACGATGGAAAACGGGTATATGCATATCCGGGACGGAAAAATCGTCGCTCTCTATGAGACGGTTCCGGCAAACCTCTCCTCTTTGGAGCTGAAGGATTATCGCGGGAAAATCGTGCTTCCCGGGATGGTGGACCTTCACTTGCACGCGCCCCAGTATGCCTATCGGGGGACGAAGATGGATCTTCCTCTCCTGGACTGGCTGAATATCAATACCTTTCCGGAAGAAGCGAAGTATGAGGATGTGTCTTATGCGAAAGCGGCCTATACGAATTTCGTAGAAGACCTGAAAGAAAGTCCTACGACAAGAGCGGTGATTTTTGCGACTTTACATAAAGAGGCGACCCTGGAACTCATGGCTCTTCTGGAAGAAAGCGGTCTTTCCACAATGGTGGGGAAGGTCAATATGGATCGAAATTCACCGGACTATCTCACGGAACACAGCGCGGAGGAGTCTTTGGAGAATACGAAGGCATGGCTTCGGGAAATCCCGAAAACCTATAGGCACTGCCGTCCGATCCTCACACCGCGCTTTACCCCCACCTGCTCCGATTCGCTTCTGGAGGGGCTCGGGAGACTCATGGCGGAAGAGGGGCTGCCTCTGCAATCCCATCTTTCCGAAAATAAAGCGGAGATTGCCTGGGTGAAGGAACTCTGTCCGGATACGAAGAACTATGGGGAAAGTTATGATCGCTATGGCCTTCTCGGGAATACGGTGATGGCGCACTGTGTGCACACGGAAGAAGACGAACTCCGTCTTCTTATGGAGCGGGGCACAACGATTGTACATTGTCCGCAGTCCAACACGAACCTGCAATCCGGTGTTGCGCCGATAAAGCATTTTCTGAATAAGGGAGCCAAAGTCGGACTTGGGACGGATGTGGCAGGCGGAGCAAATCTCTCGATGTTCCGGGCGATTACGGATGCGATTCATGCATCGAAGCTGAGAAACTGTCTTCTTGAAGAGGAAGACAGTGCCTTAACGCTTTCCGAAGCCTTTTATATGGCGACCCTTTCCGGCGGGCAGTTCTTCGGAAAGGTCGGCAGTTTCCTTTCGGGGTATGAGGCGGATTTTCTGGTCTTTTCCGGAAAGAGAAAGAGTGTGCGGGAAGAAAGCCTCCTGGAAAGGCTTGAAATGCTGCTTTATACGGAAAGAGAGCTTTTCCGGATGGATGCAAAGTTTGTACAAGGCAGGCAGATTCTATGATACAATGATGAGACAAAAGAGAAATAGGGAAAAAAGCTTTTTTGTGACGCATTGTTTCGGAGTAGAGGAGTGGAAAACGTATGGACAAAGAGATGCAAGAAGAACTGGTTTTGGATTTACCCGAGCTCTTCGCCTTGTATTTACGAAAAGGAATTTGGATTATTTTGTTCAGCCTTCTTTTTGGTCTGGCCTTTGCAGGAATGCGAACGGTAAAGCGGAGCGGAGCGGGAGTGAGTTCGGCAGTAAGCGAGAAAGAAGGAGAGAAAAAACAAAATTTAGAAAAGACGCTGAGAGAGAATCGCGCGGAATATCTCAAGGCGGAGATTGCAAAACAGAAAGAGCTTCTCCTTTCAGAAGAAGAGCGAATCGAGAAGGCGGCTCTCTTTCGCCTGACCCCGGACAAAGCGGTGGAGCGGCAGATGAACCTCTATATCCGTATGCCGGGGACGGCTCCCGAACTGGCAGGGACGTTTTCTACTACGGCAGAGAGGAAGGCTCTCGTAGAGAGTTATCTCTCCCTTTTCCAGTCGGGAGAGTTTTATGATAAGCTGGCTTCTTCTATAGAAGGCTTAGAGGCTCGGGATGTTCCGGATCTCCTTTTTCTGAATGCGGACAAGAGTGCGGGAACTATCAGCCTCATCTTTACCGGAGAGAACGAAGAAGAAGTGCAGAAAATGGGAGAGAACGCAAGAGCCTATTGGGAAAGTAAGGCGCAAGGGCTTAGTGAACAGATTTCCATGCACACGCTTACCGTTCTTTCGGATGAAACGACGAAGGGAATGTACAGCCATCTGGTTCTCGTCGGAGAAAGCGCAAGTGGCGGAGACGGTGTAAAGGCAGAGGAGCGGAGTTCCATTCTTTCCAGACAGGATGGCAAGAAGACGACGATGGAGAATCGCATCAAGGCAATCAGTGATATGGAGAAGGAGGAGAAAGAACTTCCGGCTGAGGAAGAAAGCGGCAGTACCGGTTTCAGTAAGAGAAGCTTTGCAAAGCAAGCGATTCTCGGCATTCTTCTGGGCGGTTTCCTTTCCGTTTTCTTTGTCACGCTGCCCTATCTCTTCCGAAAGAGGCTTCCGAGAGAAGAGGAACTGGAAAGCTTGTATGGGCTTACGGTACTGGGCAGTAAGAAACGTTTTCCGGAAAAAGGTCTTTTTCCGCGCTGGTCTTCCCGCCTTTCGGGCGATGCGGACCGGGAAGCAGGGGAGGATGCATTGCTTTCCTTAACGAAGAGTAATTTAAGCCTTCTTATGCGGGATAAAGGAATAGAGGAGGAGATTCTTTTTGCAGGAGAGGACAAAGCACTTCTGGAAAAGACCGTACAGTTTATGAATGATGATGTCCCGTATCTCCATTCCGGCTATGCGTATGATATCTTTAAGAATGAAGAAAGTATCGCGAAACTCGGGAAATATAAGACGCTGGTCTTTGTAGCAAAGGGGAGCAGCGACCTTCGTACCCTGCTCAATATGAAGCGGAAGTGTGAACTTCTGGGAAAGACGGTATTAGGCGTCGTACTTTTCTAACAAGATGTCTTAGGCTCTGCCTGTGCCACTTGTTGAGAATAAAAAATGCCGGAGAGGCGGACTGAATATCCGCGTCTCCGGTATTTTTATTCTGCTAAAATCTCGCCTAGTTGGCATGCTCTCTTGCAAAGTCCGCTGCGTTAACCTCGCCGCTCTTCGGCGTAGCGCCGTTCCCCTGTACCGCTCTCGGCTTATAATTCTTCATGACACCGTTCTTTTTCTCCGGCACCACAACCTTTGCTTTTTTCTTCTCTTTCGCATCCAGTTCCGCCTGCTCGTACTGAATCTCTACCTCTTTTATCTGACGGTTTTCGATGGGATCTCCGATATACCAAGCCCCGTCTTCATCGACCGTGTAGCCGTCCGGTGTGGTGGTGCTTGTTAAAAGCCAGCCGGCATCGTCAAAGTAATAGCACTCCGCAATACCGTCACGGTTTCCGTCCAGCCAGAACCAGCCGGACTTGGCATAAGTTCCGTCTCCGTATCCGTACCACCAGCGATTGCTGTTCTCCCCCTGTCCCTTATTCCAGTTAGCCATTGCGGGAATAGCGGAGAGTACGCTCATCGTAAGGGCAAGTGTACAAAATAATTTCATTTTCTTCATATTCAAACCTCGACTCTATTTATGGATGATTGTTGGTGAGCGAATTACCCGAGAAAAGGGGAAAAGCGCTGAACCAATAAGCTTTCTCTATTTTACTCGAGGCATAAAATAAAACAATAAAGAAAATCTTAAGGATAGTTTGCTGTTTCGTTGCAACTTTACCTTGACGGGAAGAAATAGTATAATGGCAAGGATTCTCCGAAACGCGGTCGAATTTCCGCTTTCTCGCATAAAAATGCGGGGTGCCGGCAGGGATTCTCCGGGCTGCGGAGCATGGAAAATGTTTAATAAGGAAAGAGGAAAGATGAAAAAAAGAAATGCAATGCCGGGGACGATAGATTTCTATCTTCGACTCCCCCTGTGGCTCTCTTTGTTTTGGCTTCCGGTTCTGTTTCTTGCCTTTTTTATAAAGTGGAAGTATGCTGTCGTATTCTTTTTTATTGCGGCGCTCTACGTTGCTTGTGCAGCTTTTATTTATCAGAGCAGAAAGAATATCCTTCTCTCTGCCCTTTTAGATTTTTCTCTTCGTGCCAATGAAAACAAGGCGATGCTTTTTGAAGAGATGCCGACCGCTTACTGTATCGTAGGGGAAAATGGAAACATTCTCTGGCAGAACAGGGCATTACAGCGGATTTTACAGAGTGGAGAGAGTAAGGAGAAAAATATTTTCAACATTTTCCCGAATATAGGGAGGGAGATGTTGAAGGAAACGGAAGCGGTACTGGAGTTACACTCTTCTTTTGCCGAAAGAAAGTATTGTATCGATTTAATTCGTTTGGACAGTCTCAGGGAAGAGGGAGAGCAAACCGTTTACGGGCTTTCCGAAGAAGAGAATCTCGTGGCAGTCTATCTTCGGGATGAAACGGAAGAAGTGGAACTGCAACAGAAGTTGGATGAAGAGCGTGTCGTCCTCGGACTCGCGTATATCGACAACTACGAAGATGTGATGGAGCAGATTGAAGAAGTGCGGAGATCGCTCCTTACTGCTCTGGTAGACCGAAAAATTAACCGCTATATCACCTCTTCCGGAGGCGTGATTAAGAAGATTGAAAAGGATAAGTATTTCTTCCTTTTGAAACAATCCGCCCTGGAGAAAATGATGGATGACCGCTTCTCTATCCTGGAAGAGGTAAAGGAAGTGGATATGGGAAATGAAGTCGCCGTGACCCTGAGCCTTGGAGTAGGCTACGGCGCAGGCGATTATGCACAGAATTACGAGTATGCCAGAACCGCGATGGATATGGCACTGGGTAGAGGCGGCGATCAGGTTATCGTGAAGAACCCGGAGAAGTTGAGCTTCTTCGGCGGAAAGAGTCAGAGTACGGAACGTGTGACGCGAGTGAAAGCGCGAGTGAAGGCGCAGGCTTTTGAGGAACTTCTCGAATCCAAGGATAAAGTGCTGATTATGGGGCACAGGAATGGAGACATGGATTGTCTCGGTTCTTCCGTAGGCGTGTACCGCATGGTTACCGCGATGGATAAGCGTGCCTATATCGTGCAAAACAAAGTGACTTCCACGATTCTTCCCCTGAAGGAACGTTTTCTGAACAATACGGATTATCCGGATGATATGTTTATTAACGGAGAGACGGCGAAGAGTCTCGTGGATAATAACACGATGCTGGTCGTGGTGGACTGTGACCGGCCTTCGATTATTGATGAGCCGGATCTGCTCACGATGGTGAAGACGATTGTGGTTTTCGACCATCATAGACAGAGCTCGGAGACCATTCAGGGAGCGGTACTCAGTTATTGTGAGCCCTATGCATCCTCTGCATCCGAGCTGATTGCGGAGATGATGCAGTACATTCGGGAGGGTATCAAGGCGAAACCGATAGAAGCGGACTGTATGTATGGCGGAATTGTCATCGACACGAGAGAGTTCACGAACCAGACCGGCGTGCGTACTTTCGAAGCGGCGGCGTATCTCAGACGTTGCGGAGCGGACATCGTCCGTATCCGGAAGATTTTCCGCGAAGATTTCAGCGACTATCAGGCGAAAGCCCATGCCATCAGTGCGGCGGATATTTATCGCAATGCTTTTGCACTCAGTTCCGTGGAACGGGCCGGTTCGGAGAGCCCGACCGTGCTCTGTGCGAAAGCGGCAAACGAACTCTTGAATATTCGCGGTATTAAGGCCAGTGTGGTGCTTACGAAGGTAGAGGATACCGTTTTCCTTTCCGCCCGTTCCATTGACGAAGTGAATGTACAGGTTTTGATGGAGAAGCTCGGCGGCGGCGGACACCGCACGGTTGCGGGAGCACAGATACAGAACAGCACGGTGGAAGAATGTATTCAGAAAGTAAAGGCAGCGATTGACGAAATGATAGAAGAAGGAGAAGTGGAATAATGAAAGTCATTTTATTAAAGGATGTAAAGAGTCTTGGAAAAAAGGGAGAGATTGTAGAAGTCAGTGAGGGATACGGCAGAAATTTCATTATCCCGACAAAGGCAGGAGTGCTTGCCGATGCAAAGAATCGAAATACTTTGAAGTTACAGCTTCAAAATGCGGAGAAGCTTGCCGAGGAAAAACTTGCGGAAGCGGAAGAAATGAAGAAGAAGCTCGAAGAGCTGAAGCTCGTTTTCAAGATGAAGGCGGGGAAGGACGGCAGAGCCTTCGGTTCCATTTCCACAAAGGAAGTACAGGAAGAGTTAAAGAAACAGTATGCGCTTACCGTCGATAAGAAGAAGATGGAGCTCGATGTGCCGATGAAGAATTTCGGCGGATATGACATCAAAGTAAAGCTGCATAAGGATGTGGAAGCGACCCTGCATGTCAGTGTACAACCGGAGTAAGCTATGGCAGAAGACGAAAGTTTGCTGATTCGCACGATTCCGCATTCCAAGGAGGCGGAGGCCAGTGTGATCGGAGCGATGATCCGGGACGGCGATGCCGTGATACAGGCCTTAGAGATTTTGCAGCCGGAAGATTTCTACAGCAGACAGTTTCAAGTCCTTTTTTCCACGATGAAAGAGATGACGAGAGACGGTATTGCGATTGATTTTGTGAGTTTGCAGGACAAGTTAAAGAGCAAGAAGGATGTTCCTCCCGAGTTTTTTTCTTTGGAGACACTGAAAAACTTAGCCATGGATGTACCGACCGTTGCGAATATCCGTATTTACTGTGAAATGGTCCGCTCCAAGGCTATTCTTCGTGCACTGATTCGAACCAATGAAGAAATAGCCGATATGTGCTACAAGGGAGAAGAGGATCTGGAGAGCATTCTGGAAAGCACGGAAAAGAAGATTTTTAATCTTCTTTTAGAGCGAAACAGCAGAGAATTTGTGCCGATTGCGGAAGTCGCCATGAATGTACTGCACAGGGTGGAAGAGGCCTCCAAGCAGAAAAATGCCATTACGGGGGTTGCTTCGGGCTTTATCGACCTGGACTATCGGACTGCGGGCTTTCAGAAGTCGGATTTGATTCTCATTGCGGCAAGACCCTCCATGGGAAAAACCGCCTTTGTCCTGAATATCCTGGACTACGTGGCGGTGAAGAAGCAGGAACCGGTGATGATCTTCTCCCTGGAGATGTCGAAGGAACAGCTTGCGAATCGTCTGCTTTCTTTGGAAACGAAGATTGAGGCGGATAAGTTACGAAAGGGAACACTTACGGATGAAGAGTGGGGAGACCTGATTGAAGGGGTCGACCGCCTCTCCCGTTCCAATGTCTTTATTGATGATACACCGGGAATTTCAGTGAGTGAACTTAGGGGAAAGTGCAGAAAGCGGAAACTGGAGACCGGACTTTCCCTTATCATGATTGATTATCTGCAACTGATGAGCGGAGAAAAGGGGAAGCGAAACGCAGAGAGCCGGCAGCAGGAGATTTCGGATATTTCCCGTTCCCTGAAAGCACTTGCCAGAGAGATGGACTGCCCGGTTATTGCGCTCTCCCAGTTATCGCGTGCTGTGGAGCAACGACCGGATCATCGCCCGATGCTTTCGGATCTTCGTGAGTCCGGTGCCATCGAGCAGGATGCGGATATTGTGATGTTTTTGTATCGTGATGATTATTACAATAAAGATACGGAGCACCCGAACGAAGCGGAGCTCATCATAGCGAAGCAGAGAAACGGCCCCATCGGAACCGTACGACTTCTCTGGCAGCCGCAGTATACTCGCTTTAAGAACGCGGAGAAAGAACGGTAAATGAACTGCATCATGTGGAGAGAAAGGATAAAACAAAAATATTTTATTGTTAATAAAAAGATATAAAAATAATTTATAAATCTGCACAACAATTGTATTTATTCTATACATAAGCTTAAAATAATATAAAAATCGATATTAGAAATTGCAAAGCAAGCGATAAAATAGTATGATACAGCAATCGATAAATATTTTTTAAAAGGGAAAGTCTATCGATAGTAAGGAGGGGCCATGAAAATCGAGAGAATCGATGACAACTCCATCAAGTGTACTTTATCCAGCACGGATTTGTCGGCGAGAGACTTAAATCTGCGGGATATGACCTATGGCTCTCAAGCTGCTAAAAGGCTATTTAATGAAATGATGCAAAAGGCGAAGGAAGAGGTCGGGTTTTCCATTGAGAATACCCCGCTCATGATTGAAGCGATTCCTTTGCAAGGTGGTGCGGTACAACTCATTATTTCTAAGGTGGATGACCCGGAAGAGTTAGATACACGCTTTTCAAAGTTTTCCGCCTCCGGCAGCGGACAGAGCGGCTGGATTTCCGAACTTGCCACCCAACTCCTGGAAGGTGCGCAAGGCTTGATGAAGCAATTAAAGGAGAACGAAGAAGACAGCAGCGTTACAGAAGAAAAGAAGGAAGGGAAGGAAGAAGGAATTCGGCTATACCGTTTCCGGACTCTGGACCGTGTGATTGATGCGGCTAAAGCGGTTTCTTCCTGCGTATTGGGAGAAAACAGTCTGTACAAGGCAGAAGACAAGCAGGGGTATTTTCTCAGTCTGCATAGTAAGGGGGATGACCTGGACAGCTTGAATCGTGCTGCGAATCTTTTACTGGAATATGGGGAGAGAGTGAATGGTGATTCAACCAGTGAAGCGTTTTATCAGGAACACATGGAGGCGCTGATTCCTTCTCAGGCATTACAGAAACTGCAAAAAGTATAGAAAGAACGAGTAAAAAAGGGAAAAGGATACAGCCTTGCTGTATTCCGGGTTGAGATAAGGAGGCGGATGTGGCTGAAATTACCAAAAATATGAAAATAAGCGATATTTTGGCGCTGAATGAACTGATGGCCCCCTTTCTTATGCAGAACGGGTTAAGTTGCGTGACTTGTGCGGCTTCGCAGGCGGAGTCTTTGGAAGAGGCTTGTGAAGTACATGGAATCAATGTCGAGGATTTGACGGAAGACTTGAATGATGTCTTACGAGAGTACATGGAAGCGCAGGAAGAAGCGGCGAAAAGCTAAGGATGGAAAGAGCGGAGCGGCGGGAATGCCTCTCCGCTTTTTTGTGTTTCGGAGAAGGTTTTTTATCCAATCAAAGTTGTTCTTTCTAAGCAAGGGAAAAGCGGAATGATGCGAGAGAAAAGCAGCGGTTAAGAAGAGAAAAAACAGCGGAGAAAAAATTTTCAAAAAAATAAAAAAAATCCTTGACAGAGAAAATCAGTTAGTGTATTATAACCACAGTTAGATAAAACTAACCGTTGTGAAAAAAGAAAAGGTGTTTGTGAGTTTGATAAAGACCCAAGGCATTGCTTCCGAATTCATAACAAAGCCCTTTGTCGTGTCCTCCTGACCATAAGCACGATAAAGAGGTATCTCCTGAAATAAATAGACTCAACTTAAGTGTCCGCCGTTCGGTGGAGGAAAAGCAGAAGTATGCTCAGCTTCTGCTTTTTTGCTGTGTAGAACGGACTTTCAAGCGGTATCCGTTTCGGCTTTTAAAACGGAGTTTCAAATTCGGTTATTTTATAAATATATCTTATATTTTGTCAAAAATTTGTTATATTCTTATGAAAAACAGTCGATAATACTTTGTCAATTTTGTATATTTCAACATATTTAATCAAAAAGATAAATGGAATCACACAATCGATTTACATGGCGTATAGCCCGGGCGTGTTATGAACTAAGGATGGGACAAAAATGAAGAGAGTATTTTCCTTGTTTTTAGCGATGTTGATTGTACTACAGAGCATGATTGCAGTCGGGGAAGAGCAGGTCCCGGCACTCATGGTCTCGACGGAGAATACCCTTTCCGCCATGCCCTCTACTAGAGGAGCAGGGGAAGGGGAGAGCTTCACAGGGGAGAGCGGAGAGCAGGGACAAGATTTCTCTCTTTCGAATGTTTCGGAAAACACGAGCGGTGAGGGAGAACAGTTCTCATCCGGGATTTTCTCCGGAATCGACGCGGAAAACGAAAAACGTGCAGAGACGGGAAAAACCTCCGAAGGAGCAACTTCAGAAAACGGGAATCCTGCAAGTACTTCCTATCTGGAAGCGAATAAGAGGAAAGAGTTCCAGTATAAAGATGAGAATATCACGGTAAACGCCGTACTCTCCGTTCCGGAGAGTCTTCCGAAGGGCGTTGTTTTTTTGGTGCGCCCGATTACGGAGGAAGAAAGACCGGAGCAGTACAATGCTTTTAAGGATGCCCTTACGGACTATAAAGAGGAAGAAGAGAAAGAAAAGACCTTTGCCCCGAAGGAACTTCGACTCTATGATGTCGGTTTTTTCCGTGTGGAAGAAAAGACCGGGGAGTATGAGGAAGTGGAGCCGAAGCAGGGCTCGGTAGACATTCGCTTCTCTTTTCGGAAACCGCTGGAAGGAGAGGGGAAACTGCAAGCGGCACACCTTCCTTTGAAGGAGGAGAAGAAAGAGGACGGCATGAGTACACTGGATGTCCCGGATGTACAGAAGGAAGATGTCCATGTAGAAGAACTCTCTGTCAAAGAGGGAAAGAAGGTTCTCGGAGAGAAGAGAGAGAAGTTGGAGTTTAGTTTAAAGAGCTTTTCTCCTGTTGCTATCTGGAAGGGGAATACCACGGAAGGGGAACGGATTAAGAACGATGTAGACTTTTCTCTTTCCGGCTTTAAAGGGATCTTTTTTGAGAAAACGGCGACGCATGAGGTGGAAGAAGATTTTACGCAGGGAGCCGTGTCCGGCAATACAACGAACTGGACCATTGCAAAAAACTATTCTCCTATGGAACTCGATAAGATTCGTCTGAGCTTCAGTATGAAGATTCATGACGGTCAGAGAGATACGAAGGCGGGAGATAAGATTCATTTTGTCTTTCCGGAACTTTTTTCCGATATTACGGACGGCGGAACGAACACGGGAGAGACGGAGGTTGACGGAAAGAAGCTCTATAAGTACCGCATCTTTAAAAATACGGATGGAAAATGGGAACTGGAAATCACCTTTTTGGAGGCCATGGTAGACGAAGGATTAAGCCCTTCTTCGGCGAGAATCCTTATGCTCCTTACCATTGATCAGAGTAAGTGGAAGGAAGGCGGAGAGGAACAGGCGGAGTTCGTTCTTCCGAAAGCGATTCACCGTCTCGGCTTTCCTCCTGTTCCGGAGAAAATATCCGGAATAGAGAAGACGGCGACAGAAGACCTCCAAAATGGAAAAATCAAGTGGGAGATTAAGGTCGGTACGAATAGTAAGGGCGTAAACCTGAACGGTCTTACCTTAATCGATTCTTTTGATGAAAGCAGCCTGAAGTATGCTTCGGCGGTTTGGAAAAATCCGGAGACCGGTTTAGAAGAGCCGATTGAATTCACGGAAGTCGGTAGAGACGGAGGAAAGATACAGTACGCTTATACCTTCCCGAACCACCCGGGAAAGGTGATTCGTGCGCCGCAGACCGTCATTGTCACGACAAATGTAAAGAAAGCGGTGTTCAAGGATCCGAATCCTTCCGTCGAGAAATCGGAGATTGTGCTCAGCCACTCGAATCTCGCGCGTCTCGATACGGATCCGAATAAGCGAAAAGCGGAAGCGGAGCTTACGATTCCGAAGGTGGAACTGAAAAAGAACGGACAGCAGTTAAGCGGAAACAGAGTGCGCTGGACGATTGATTTTAATAAGAACCATGCCTGGGTTTATGATGCGACGGTGGTGGATGAACTGAGCGAAGGGCTCGAGATTGATGAAACGAAGGGAATCACCGTACAGAACCTGGATAGCGCGTCCAAAGAGGCCATCACGCTGGACAGCGCTCATGCGATGAAGAACTTCACGGATTTGACGGCAGGAAGTGCACAGAGGCTAAAGTATGCGGTAGAACACCGTGCCTCGGGAAGCAATCTTCGTCTGGACTTTGGCTTGAGCTTTAAACAGGCGTATCGTATCAGCTTTGAAACGACGGTGAAGCCGAACTTTACGATGTCGAACCTGGATGACGGAAGCGGAAAGCAGGGGGTAAAGAACGTCGCGAAGGTTATCGCGCGTTACCCCACGGGAGATGGAGAACTGGGAGAACCGCCCGAGCTTCCTTCCGTAGTGAATGTGCCCTTTGAGGATGCGTTTATTAAGAAATCCGCCGGGAATGCACCGGATAAAAAGAATGCTCTTCTCAGCTGGAACATCGAGTGCTCCACAAGGGGAGAAGGTTATGATGAAGCGGCGATTCTCGATACCATCGGGGGAGACAGTGCCCTCTATGATTTGAGCCTTTCCTACAATGGAAAGAGCGGACTTAGCTCTCTCTGGGAGAATAAAGAAGCCGGATTTTTCGGTGCGAAGAGAACCCGAATCCTGCAAGGCGAGGACGGGGGAGACATGGCGGAGATTTCTATGCAGTATTCTCCGGAAAGCGCGCCGTATAAGGCGGGAGGCGAGCTCAAACTCCATGTGAAGCGTCTCGCGAGCAGCAGTGAAATCTTTAATATTGCCAAGATGCATTTCTCCTATCGGACGAAAGCGCTGCACTATATCGGGCACAACAGGGAGAACCATGCCTATGCAAATCATGCCACTTTGAAGATTTCGGAAGAAGGGGTAGAACTGCACAGCATGGATTCCGGAGAAGTTGTGCAGACCATGGAAAACAGGCTCCTTTCGAAAGAAATCAAGAGCTTTTATGATGATGCGAATAAAAAGTCCTATTTCCACTTTAAGATTCTGGCGAATGAGGACAGTTATCAGGGATTGAAGGACGTCCGTATTGAGGATTCGCTCGCGAACGTATTCTTCTATAAAGACAGCAGTGGAGTCCATCAGTTGGACGCAAAGTATTTTCATATTACGTCTTCTTCGGATTTGCAATACCCGACGAAAGCGGTTCTGCGGGATAACGGGGTGGAAACGGCAGTATCTTCTTCCGATCTGACGATTGACAATACTGCGCACAGTGTGGGTGTGCGTCTTACGGATCCGTTGAATGAAGTCCTGGAACTGAACATCTATGCCTATTTAACACCGCAAGGGGAACAGCTTCTCTTCCATAATACCGCTGTGGGAACCCCGAACTTACAGGATACGGAGATTTTCGCGAGGAACACGGTGAAGATGGAGTCTTCCTCTTTCCCGGAGAGCCAGAGAATGAATCCGACACCGACAGTCCTTCCGCCGGACACGACGGTTCGCGTTACTTCCGAAGGTAGAGGCGCAACAGAGAACTTACTGAACGACATTCTGAAGAAGAAAGGAGAACAGCAGAAAAACGGATATTTCCCGACCGAGACGGTGAGCTGGAAAGTTCTGATCAATCCGCTCGGAGCCAATCTCTATAATCAGGGCATCCTTACGGACAAGATTCCGGAAGGCCTATTTCTTGACCGTGCATCTATCCGACTTTATGAGACGGAGCATCAGCCGGGGACGGCGGAACTCATCGAAGATACGAGTAATCCGGCAGTGGTTCCCGTTCCGGATAGCGGGGTCGGATCCTATAAAGCGGAAGTTCTGAGAGACTTCAATGCAGTAGGTGCAGTAGAAACCACACTGAAAGTGACTTTACCCGAGAACAGCAGTAAGAGCTATCTTCTTTGCTATAACACCATCATCAATACGGAGAAAGAGGATTTTAAGTCGGTGGAAAATACCATTTCCGTCGATAGTCGAAGCCAAAGTAAGACGATCGTAAAGCTGGATGATTTCAGTTTCAGCAGAGGCAGTGTGAGAGTGCGCTTTAAAATCAAGAAGGTCGATGCGCTTTCCAGAGAAGTTGCACTTTCCGGAGCACTCTTCGGACTGTTTAAAGAGAGTGATTACGGACAGCTGGCTTCGGCAAGTTACACACAGCTTCTGGGACTCGCGGAGGACTTCCAGGTAACGGATGCCAAGGGAGAACTTCGTTTCATCGGAAAGCGTGGGGAGAAGTACTATATTAAGGAAATCAAGGCGCCTGTCGGGTACCAGCTTGATGAAACGATTTACGGCCCTTATGAAATCAAGACGGGAGAGCCGGGGACGAAGAAGCTTGCCCCCTTTGTTTCCGGTGTGCAGGAAGGGGACGATTTCCCGAACTATCGTGAGCAGAAGAAGCTGAAAACGGGTAGAGTGGAAATCAAGAATATTTTTGAAGGGGACAATGCGACGCTTCCTTCACCGCTTTATCGGGGAAAGAATGCGGGAAATCGCGACGGGTATACCTCCTCCTTTAAGCTCTTTATCTTCCCGGATAAGACGAAGGATAAGGTCGTACAGGTGAAGCTGGATGCGGATCCCGCGCGTCCGGGCGTTTACTTCTATAAAGGAAAGGCCATTAAGGAAGAAGATAAGAAACTGATGGTAACCTCCCCCTCCAGTCTTGCTGTGGCAGGATTACAGGTGGAGAATCTCCCCTGGGGAAAATACAGACTGGTCGAGGAAAACACGGAAGACGGCTATCTTATGCCGAATATGTTCTGGAGCGGGAAAACACACGGCGCTGTTGTAGAGTTTGAAGTACAGCAGGAAGTGGATGCCAGCGGGGTAGGTACGGAAACGACAGACCTTCTCTACGATGGAGAGAAGGACGTACAGAATAAGATTGTGGTACGGAATGCACCGACGATCTTCAGCTTCGAAAAAACCGATGAGAAAAACCCTGCCGGGAAGCTTACGGACGGTCTTTTCCGCCTGATTGGAAAGAAAGAAGACTTCTTAAGCGGAACGACTCCTTCGCCTTACACACTAAAGGATCTTCCGGACGGGAAGGCTTACATAGAGATTACGGGAGCAGACCTCGCGGGTGGCTTCTCGCTGTCCGGCGTGTTAAAGACGGATACGGTTTATAGCCTGCAAGAGCTGGATGCCCCGGCAGGTTATCAGATAGGGGCTGGGAACGGCGGCAGTTTCAAATTACAAAAAGACGATAAAGGAATCGTGATACAAACGAACGAAGGCAATCTCTTTTCCGTAAAGAACCAGAATACCCTTAGCTTAAAGAATCTGCCAACCAGTTTCAGCTTTAAAGAAATCGACTCCAATTTCGGGGAAAATGAGGCGAGCGGGAAAGTCCTGTATACGGGATTTGCCCTCTATCCTGCAAAGGAAAACGGGGACAGAGAGCCCGGAAGAACCGCGGTAGAAAGCTGGGAAAACAGCAGCGACAACAAAAAGACGGTAAGCAAGTTGAAAGCGGACCATTACTATCGTCTGGAACGGGAGAAACAGTCGATTCTCTATGAACAGAGTAAGAATGACAGCGGAAATGACAACGATTTCTTCCTCTTTCAACTGAGTCATGACGGAAAGCGGATGGAAGAAATTTCGGGCATCAGCGGAAAGAAGGGGCTCATCGGCGGCATTGGAAGCAATGGAAAAGAACTGACGGTAAAAGCAAAGCGTATCCTTGCGGAGGCCAGCCTCAAGAAGGAAGACAGAGAACCCGTTACGCCGGGCGGGACAGACTTTACTGCACTGAAGGGCGCCGTATTTACTCTTTATATGGTAAAGGACTCCGATACAGTGGATAAAGCGACGGCACTGGACAACGGGGGAAATCACCTCGGTACGGCAGGAACGGGCTATAACTATACAGGACTCATCTCAAGGGTGGAGTTGCAGCACGACATCAATCTTGGTGATTATAAGACGGATGAAAACGGTGTTCTTTCCACGAAGAACCCCATGGAGACCGGAACTAAAGCGCCGAAGCTGCCTTTCTACGGAAACCGGCTTGTGAAAGACGGCCTTCCGCTCGGGGTATACTATTTTGTGGAGAAACAGACGGTTCCCGGCTACAGCATCGAAAAAGAGGGAAGTCGAAACAAAAAGTATGTTTTCGTCGTTACAAAGCAGGATCTGGAGCAGGGCGGTGTCAAGAAAGTCTTGAAACCGCAGTCTTTCTTCTCCCTTGTGCAGGAGGAAAACGGGGTAAGTCCCGGAGCTCTTCCCGATCAGGCGGGCATTGCGAAAAATAGCCGTATTCCGGGAAGCTTGAAGCTTCTGAAAGTGGATTCCCACGATCACACGAAGAAGCTCGCCGGCGCAAAGTACGGCATCTACACCGATAAAGACGGTACGGTTCCGCTTATGCGGAGCGGTGTTCCGCTGGAAGGCGTGACCGCCGGAGGAGCGCATACAGGAGAACTCATCTTTGACAAGCTCTCCTGGTATCAGGATTACTATGTGAAAGAACTTGTGGAGCCGCACGGATATCTTTTGGACCTGAATGAAGAAGGCAATGCCAATGTCTATGGCCCCTTCCGTTTCTCTGCGGAGAAGACGGAAATCAACGAGACGAGAGACGATGCGGTAAACGGCGTCATGATTACCCGTTTTGGGATTGACCCGCTCCTTTCTTACAGTGCGGAGGATAAGAAGAAAGCGCATTGGGAGAATGAAGAGAGGCTTTCCGGCTTGCAGTTTAGTATCACCGGGGTCTTCAATGACGGAACGAATGCGGAAAGCACGAGGAACTACACGACGGATGCCCATGGATCGGTCTTTATTTCCGGAGAATTTCTGGCAGGACAGGTCTATACATTAAAGGAAGGCACCAACCTTTCCCTGTCTTACCGTACTACGCCGGACCTACAGTTTAAGATCAACAATAAGAATCAGATCAGTCTGGTTGACCCGGAGAACGACGTCATCGCGCACCTGGACAAAAACTATCTGGACCTTGCGGTGGAGAGAACACAGTTTTCTCTCCTGGCGGAAGTCGAGCACCATGAGCGGGTAGGGAAGACGGAAACTTTGCCGCTCTACGGTTTGTCCTATCTTCTTACGGAGGACGCGGGCGGAACGCAGCCTATCCCCTCCGGACTGGAACTTAGCGTGAACGGAAAGAGAATCACGACTGTGACTCCTGCCTCTCCTTCCACTTTCGTTACCATGAAAGTCGATTCCGATGTGAAGGCAGGGGTGGTTCGGTCAGAAAAGAGAAACGGCTACCGTGCCTATAAGGAAGGAAGTTTAAGCATCTTTGGGCTGGAAAGAGGAAAGACCTACTATCTTCGCGCAAGCGGAAGTAATCTCGCTGAAGATTCCGCTGCACGAAAGAATCTCGTGCTTTCTCCGAGTGAACTCGGGCTCTATAAGATCGTCGTGGCAATGGACAGCAACATTTCCGTTACGAAAGTAAGAGCGGGACAGGCGGAGGCCTATAGCGGAGGAAATGCACCGGTATTGACGTATGGACTGAAGAAGGGAAGCCTTTTCCTGCATACGACGGACTTTGAGACAAGAAAAAAGAATGTCGGAGAGCAGAAGTATGCGCTTTATGTCAAGAAGGACTGGAGTTTAAAGACCCTTCTTGAGGGAAAAGGAAGAGCGGAAGACAGCATAGAGAAAGGAACGGAGTATCGGGAACGGGCAGTAAAGGAGACGATCGAATATCAGGGAGAGCCTTATATTTTGCAGGAGATTTTTGAAAATGACAGTGCCGGAAATCTTCGGATTCCGAACCTCACTCTGGCACAGGACTATCTGCTTCTCAATGTTACGGAAGAAAGAGAGTATGACAATCCGAAAATGGAGATGGCTTTCCGCCTTCAGGAGAACAAAGAGGGAAAACAGGAACTTTCCGTGCTTTCTTATGGAAGAGATGTGCGAAATCCTGCCCGTCCGCGCTATCAGACGGCTTTTCTCCTCGGCGAGAATCTCTATATTCGAAGACCGAACGAGACTGCGCCGTCGCTCCTCTATCATCTCATGAATAAGGAAGGCATCCTCGGTGATGCGGAAGCCTTACAGGAGGAGCCGGTACTGAACTGGTTACTCTATCAGAGAGAATCGGAAGGCGGCGGAGGTCCCCATATCAGTAAAAAGGGAAGAATCCCGGGAAATAACGGCACGAACCCGCAGTTTACGGGAGACGAAGAGGAAGGACCGCACGTTCCGGAAGTGCTCGGAAGAGACAATCTGGTCTTTATCGGTCTGGATCCGGATGGGAATCCCATCTATTTTCCGAAGCATCTGATTCCGCCTGAAGTCCTTCGTTATATTCGGGAACACGGTTTACCGCGCCCGAACGGAACGGTTTCGAAAAAGGCGAGAATCAAGAAGAAAAAGAAGGGAGAAATCGGAGGAGGATATACCAGAGGAGGATACACCAGAGGAGGATACACTAGAGAAGATATTGACGAGCGTTTGGGAGAAATCCTCGGGCAAAACAGAACTTTAACGAAAGAAGATATTGAAGAATTACAGGCTATCGGAGAACTTCTTGCCGCCATGCGAAAAGGGCAGGTCGACCGCTATGGAAGAATAGTTCCGACCGGAGACAGTAGTGCCATGCCCTACTACCTTGGTCTTTTCGTTTTATCGACCCTGCTCCTGGAAGAAAGTCTGCGGAGAAGAAAACAAAAGATAAAGTAAAGAGGATTCTTTATAAAAAGAGCAACAGCGGGAAAGAGACCCTTTCCTCTGTTGCTTTTTTTATCTTTCTTTTTTATCTTTCTTTTTTATCTATCTTTTAATCTATCCTTTTATCCCTTTTTATCCTTTTAATTCTTTATAAACCTCGCGTTTTCCGAGTCCTCGATCCTTTGCGACAAGCTTTATCGCTTCTTTTTCCGTGTAGCCTTCCTGCACATAGTTTTGGAAATGTTCCGAAAGACTTACGGAAAGCCATTTCTCCTGTGCTGCTCTTTCTCTCTTTTCCCGGGAAAGCCCTTCCAGCACTAAGACGTACTCTCCACGCGGTTCCTCTTCTCGGTACTTTCGTATGGCTTCTTCCAAGTCCGTATAGAGGACTTCTTCATGTTTCTTCGTCAGTTCTCTTGCGAGGCTCAGCTTACGATTCTCCCCGAAAGCATCCCGAAGATCTTCAAGCGTTTTCAAGAGGTGATGCGGCGCTTCATAAAGAAGGATGGTTCGTTCTTCCCCGGCAAGACTTTGCAGGATGGCGGTTCGTTCTTTCTTATTGCTTTTCTCTGTCGGAAGAAAAGCCTCAAAGACGAATCGTCTTGTGGGAAGGGCGGAGAGCGTAAGCGCCGTGACGAAGGCGGCAGGACCCGGTATACTTTCCACGCGAATGCCCGCGTCGACCGCCTGTCGCACCAGTTCTTCCCCCGGGTCACTTATACAGGGGGTTCCGGCATCCGTAATTAGGGCGATATTTTCCCCTCTTTGCAGGCGGGAAACCAAGTCTCTGGCTTTCTCCACTTTGTTGAATTCATGGTACGCCGTCATCGGTGTTTGAATGGCAAAGTGATTCAAGAGCTTGATGGAATTTCGGGTATCTTCCGCAGCGATGCAATCCGCTTCTTTTAATACACGAAGAACACGGAAACTGATGTCTTCCAGATTGCCGATAGGGGTTGCACAGAGGCTTAATTTTCCGGGGATCATAGCGTGAACGCGCTCCTTTCTATTTTCAAATGAGAAACAGAAAGAATAGTACTACAGATAAGAGAAATTGCCCAGACACTTCTCTTAGAAAAAATAAGGTCGGGCAGGAAGTTAGAAAGTACTTGACAGAACAAAAATATTGTATATAATCAAATTGTAAACAATTGAAATAGAAAAGAGATGGAACAACATAGTCCATACAGAGTAGAGCAATGCGCCGATTACCGAGGTTTATCGGAATCCGAGGCATAGCAGTTTCGTAAGGAAAGACAAGGAGGTTTGTAATGGGTATTTATGATTATTCCGTACCGGAAGTAGGGGGAGGCGAGTTCTCTCTTGCAGAGAACAAGGGCAAGGTCATGCTAATCGTGAACACGGCAACCGGATGCGGCTTTACACCGCAGTATGAAGACCTGGAGAGAATTTATGAGGCTTATCATGACAAGGGATTGGAAATCATCGACATTCCCTGTAATCAATTTGCCGGACAGACACCGGGAACGGATGAAGAGATTCATGCGTTCTGTACGCTCCATTACAACACGAAGTTTCCGCAGCGGAAGAAGTCGGATGTGAATGGCGAGAATGCGCTTCCGCTTTATCGCTTCTTAAAGGAGCAGAAGGGATTCTCCGGTTTCGGGCACAGTCCGGAAGGGCTTGCCATGGCAGCCATGTGTCTTGCAAGAGATGTGAATTATAAGAAGAATCCGGATATCAAGTGGAATTTCACCAAATTCCTGATTGATAGAGAAGGAAATGTCGTAGAGCGTTTCGAACCGACGGAAGACATGAAAGTGGTAGAAGAGAAGGTTTCCGCCCTGCTCTAGTCGATACAGACTCCACTCCGGTCGGCACGATTCTCTAGATAAAGCCCTTTGACTATGCTAAAATAGGAACTGCGTTGAGTGTGAAAAGGGGTTTCCCTACGGGATGATGCATGGTCTAGGCAGGAAAGGAGAGAGAAGTGAGGAGGGAAGAAAGCGGACTGACTTCTCCGGAAAAGCATTTTCCTTTTCTGTACAGCAGTGTGAGCGGCAGAAAAGAGCGGCTGGCAGTGGAGGCGGACTGGCACGATTATGATGAGCTGATTTATTTTCAGGAAGGCGAGTTTCAGCTCTACTTGAATCTAAAGGAGAAACTGATTAAAGAGGAATGTCTCTACTTTATTCCGAGAGGGTGTTTTCATCGTTTGTATGCCACCTCGGATAAGGCTGTAGAGCATTCTTTTTGTTTTCGTTTGGAGGACTTGTCTTTTATAGCGGGAGACTTTTTGGAGGATGCTTTTTTTTCTCCGCTTCGGGAAAGAAAGCGATTCTATCCGGAAGAAATCAGCTTAAATGATATGGGGTTTATTGACACCGTACAGTGCTTTTCCCGTTTGGTGCAGTATTTTCACAAACATGGAAGCTGTGACAAGAGTATCGAGTCGAGTAAGGAATATCGTGTTCGCGGGGTGGCGGAAATCTTGTATGTCCGGGCGGAACTCCTGCATCTTTTTTCCATTCTGGAAGGAATGGGGCTCATTCGGGATAAATGTCCCTTAGAAGAGGAGAAGAAGGCGGAGCTTCTGAAAGCCTGCATTCTGTATATGGAGGAACATTATACGGAAAAGCTCTACATTCGCGATTTATCTTCGATTTGTCAGCTGAATGAGCAGTATTTTACCCGTTTTTTTGGAAGTCATGTCGGCGTGTCTCCTCTGGAGTACCTGAACCGCTATCGGGTAAAGAAGGCGACCGCCATGATCTGTTCTTCGGAAGAGAAAATCATCGATATTGCCAAGAAAACCGGCTTTCATAACCAGGGAAATTTTATTAAGACCTTTAAGACAGTGATGGGGGAAACGCCCATGCAGTATAGAAAGAGAGAGGGAAAATGACGTATTATTATCCGGCAATTATCCGGAAGAAAAACAATCAGTACAGAGTCGATGTAATCGACCTCGCAGGCTGTTACGGAGAAGGAAAGGACAAGGCGGATGCTTTGGAGGATGCCAGAGAGGCGGGAGTGAACTGGCTCCTCGTGGAGTCCGAAGACGGAATGGACTTTCCGAAACAGACGCATCTTGATGATATCTCTTTGGAAGAGGGAGAAGAGAAGACCATGCTCGCCTTCCTGATGCCGAAAGAAGGATGGGAGGAATAGAAAAGCGGGATTTCGTATGAGACAGTAGAACGAATTTTAAAAGAAAAGGAAAGTTATATTTGGTGAAAATTCACCTCTTGTCACCCTATCCGATTTTTGCTATACTCTTTCGGAAAATTGAGCAGGATAGGAGGGGAATGTGAGTAAGGTACTTCTGCAAAACGGTTACTTGTATACCAGAGAAGGCATTGAGAAAGCGGATGTATTGCTTTCCGATGGAAGACTTTTTCTTCATTTTTCTAAAAATAATATTGGCGACGTTCCTATTTTCGACATGAGTGGGAAGTTGATTGTTCCGGGCTTTGTAGATGTTCACGTACATCTTAGAGAGCCCGGTTTTTTGTATAAGGAAACGATAAAAACAGGGACGGAGGCGGCTGCCCATGGCGGATATACGGCTATCTGCGCCATGCCGAACCTGAACCCGCCGCCTTCGAGCCCGGAGAATCTTGCCGTTGAGCTGGATGCCATAAAAAAGGATGCCTGTATCAAGGTGTATCCCTATGGAACCATAACGAGGGAACAGAAGGGAAGAGGCAGTCTTTCCGATATGGTCGGACTCGCGCCGTATGTGATTGCCTTCTCCGATGACGGAAAAGGCATGCAGGATGAGGGGCTCATGCTGGAAGCGATGATTCAGGCGGAGGCGCTGGGAAAAGCGATTGTAGCGCACTGCGAAGACGAAGCGGAGCTCCGTCCCGGCGGATGCATTCACGATGGCGCTTTTGCCGAGGCGCACGGGTATACCGGGATCAACTCCGCTTCCGAGTGGAAGCAGGTAAAGCGGGACATTCGTCTTGCCGAGGAAAGCGGTGCACAGTATCACATCTGCCATATATCCACGAAGGAATCCGTACAGCTCCTTCGCGAAGGAAAAAAGAGAGGGGTGAAGGTGACCGGAGAAACCGGGCCGCACTATCTGATGTTTACCGATCAGGATCTGGAAGAGGACGGGAAGTGGAAGATGAATCCGCCGATTCGGGAGGAAGCGGATAGAGAAGCCTTAATTAGAGGAATACAGGACGGTACCATCGATTGTTTGATCACGGACCATGCCCCGCACAGTGCGGAGGAGAAAAGTAAGGGGCTTGCCGGCTCCTCTTTCGGGATTGTCGGGCTGGAAACGGCTTTTGCTTCGATGTTTCACAATATGGTACTTCGGAATCCTCTGGATAAGGATCCGTTACGGGTAGACCTAAGAAAAGCAAAGTGCACGGCGGCGGAAGCCTTGTCTGAAAAGGGGAAGGCGGAATACGGCGCGATTTCTCTCTACCGCCTTCTGGAACTGATGTGTACAAGACCGAGGGAGATTTTCCCGATACGCGGACCGAAATATATCGAGGACGGCGTAGAAGCGGATATCACCGTCTTGGATTTAGACGCCTGCTATCCGGTGGATACCGCACAGTTTTATTCGAAGGGAAAGAGCACACTCTTCTCCGGACAGGAAGTGCAGGGGAAGGTTTTAAAGACCTATTATCAGGGAGAAGAGGTTTATGATTTTGAGAAAGGCATCCTGTTTCAGCAGTAAGAGAAAGAGATTCTGCTGAAACGGGTAGAAAAAGGATAGCGATTAAGCAGGGAGAGAAAACGGCAGAGTTTTGTTTTGGAGCGAGACAAAATCCTGCAAGGAAGTATAGAGAAACGAGGAGAAATGGCGGCAAAAGAGTGTGAGTTTAAGATTCTGGAGAACCGATTGATTGCAAGGGATGTTTTCCTTCTTCGTCTGGATGGAGACTGTTCTGCCTTTTCCGGAGCGGGACAGTTTTGCGAGATACGGATTCCGGGAAAATATCTCCGCAGACCGATTTCGGTTTGCGATATTAGGGAGAATACCTTGACCTTAATCTATAAGGTAATGGGAGAGGGGACGGAAGAACTTTCTTTTATGGAGGAAGGAGAGTACCTTCCCGTCCTGACTGGTTTGGGTAACGGCTATGACCTTTCGGCGTGCCCGAATAGTCCGGTACTTGCCGGAGGAGGAGTCGGCGTTCCCCCCCTGTATTTTCTATGCAAAAAACTGATCGAAGCGGGAAAGCATCCCTATGTGGCGCTGGGCTTCCGCTCGAAAGAGGATGTCTTCTTTCTGGAAGAGTTTCGCGCTCTGGGGGTGCCGGTTAATCTTGTTACGGAGGACGGCAGTGCCGGACAGAAGGGCTTTGTAACCTCTATCCTGGGAGACCATCGTTATGCCTTTTCCTGCGGGCCGGAAGCGATGCTCCGCGCGGTATATGAGATGGTGGAGGACGGACAGTTCAGCTTTGAAGAACGGATGGGTTGCGGATTTGGCGCCTGCATGGGCTGCTCCCGGAAGATGCGCTCCGGAATGAAACGCATCTGTACGGATGGCCCGGTATTTCCATGGGAGGAGATTGTATGGTAAGCATCAAGACAAGACTTTCCGGAATCGAATTGGACAATCCGGTTATACCGGCTTCGGGTACCTTTGCTTTCGGAGAAGAGTTTCAGCAGTTTTATGACTTGAATATTCTGGGATCGATTTCCTTCAAAGGCACGACGGTAGAAGAACGTCCGGGAAATGCCCTTCCGCGCATTGCGGAGTGCCCTGCCGGAATGTTGAATTCTGTCGGCTTGCAGAATCCTGGCGTGAAGAAGGTCGTGGAAGAAGAGCTTCCGCGACTCGGGAAGATTTTTCATAAGCCGCTGATTGCCAATATATCCGGCTTTTCCATAGAGGATTTCTCCCTCCTTTCCGAAGCGATGGATCAGGTGGAAAATGTAGGGATTCTCGAAGTGAATATCTCCTGCCCGAATGTATCGCATGGCGGAATGGCGTTCGGTACGGATCCGAAATCCGTGGAAGCGGTATGTCGGGCGGTGAAGGAAAAAACGAAAAAGCCGGTATACATGAAGTTGAGCCCGAATGTAACGGATATTACGGAGATGGCGAGGGCGGCGGAGAGTGCCGGCGCGGACGGCATCGCCCTGATCAACACGGTGCTCGGGATGCGGATTGATATTCGAAAAAGAAAGGCTGTCCTTGCAAACAAGGTAGGGGGGTATTCCGGTCCGGGAATCTTCCCGATTGCGGTTCGTGCCGTGTATCAGGTGCATCAGGCAGTGAAGCTTCCGCTGATTGGGATGGGAGGAATCCGTAACGCCGGTGATGTGGTAGAGATGATGATGGCGGGGGCGAGTGCCGTGGAAATCGGTGCGGAAAATCTCGTGCATCCCCATGTATGTGAAGAAATCATAGAAGAGCTTCCGTTACTTTGCGAGGAACTCAGAATAGAGGATATTCAGGATATCATCGGAATCATTTAGAAAGGGCAGGAAAGAAGATGGGAAAGGATGTTATGGTGGCACTCGATTTTCCGAGTGGAGAAGAGGCGCTTCGCTTTTTGGACTTGTTTCAAAAGGAGGAGAGAAAGCCTTATGTGAAGGTCGGGATGGAACTCTTCTATAGCGAAGGGCCGGAAATCGTTCGAAAAATCAAGAAAAGAGGACATTCGATTTTTCTGGATCTGAAACTGCATGACATTCCGAATACGGTAAAAGGCGGCATGCGTTCTCTTCGGGACCTCGGGGTGGATATGACGAACCTGCACGCTTCCGGCGGAATAGAAATGATGAGAGAGGGGATGGAAGGCCTTTCCGGAGAAGGACAGGGAGAGCGTCCGCTTCTCATTGCGGTGACGCAGCTGACTTCCACAGACCAGAGAACCCTGGAGGAAGAGCTTCTTATTCGGGAAGAAATGAAGAAGGTCGTTCTGCATTACGGAGAAAATGCAAAGAAGGCGGGGCTGGACGGCGTGGTTTGTTCTCCATGGGAGGCAAAGGAGATTCATGAGAAACTCGGAAAAGACTTCCTCACGATTACCCCGGGAGTCCGCTTTAAAGGGGGAACGGTAGGAGACCAGAAGCGGGTAATGAGCCCGGAAGAAGCGAATGAAGCCGGTTCGGATTACATCGTGATGGGGCGTCCCATTACGAAGGCGGAGAATCCGGTAGAAGCGTATCGGGAAGCGGTAAGACAGTTCTGTGACTAGGCTTTTATTCGGAGAAGAAACTTGGAAATAGGATAGGAGGAAAAGATGAGTAGAAAAGAAGAAATTGCAGAGGCGCTGTTGTCCATTCAGGCAGTGTTTTTACGGCCGAAGGATCCCTTTACCTGGGCGTCGGGGATTCATTCCCCCATTTATTGTGACAATCGCCTGACGCTCTCTTTTCCGGAGGTCAGAAGGAAGATTGAGAAAGGACTTGCCGAATTGGTACGGGAACATTTTCCGGAAGCAAGCGCCCTTTTCGGGACATCCACGGCGGGAATTGCCCATGCGGCACTCACTGCGGAGATTTTGGATCTACCGATGGGCTATGTCAGAGGTTCCGCGAAGGATCACGGCAGACAGAATCAGATTGAGGGCGCACTCAGTGAAGGACAGCCGGTCGTAGTTGTGGAAGATCTCATTTCTACGGGCGGTTCCGTTATCGATTGTGTGGAGGTGCTTCGGAAAAATGGAGCCAAGGTGCTCGGGGTGGTCAGCATTTTCACCTACGGCATGGAGAAGGGGAAGAAACGTCTTAAAGAGGCTGATGTTGAGAATTATTCCCTCTGTGACTTGGATTCTCTTCTTCCCGTTGCGGCAGGAAAGGGCTATATCGAGGAGAAGGAAGTAGCGAAACTTCTTCGCTTCCGGGACAATCCTTCCGACGAGTCCTGGATGAAGGAATAAAAGAATAAAGAAGTAAAAGGCAAGGCTATTCAAAAGGGTAGTTGGTCCGGTTTACCGGATTATCTATATAACGTAAAAGGATGATGAGAAAGGACAAAAGGATGGAGAAAAATCGCAGTATCATTAACATTTTGGACTTGAGTGTGGAGGAACTGGATGAACTCATGGCACTTGCGGACAAGATTGAAGCAAAGCCGGAGAATTACTGGGAACGCTGTAAGCATAAGAAGCTGGCGACCCTCTTCTTTGAACCGTCTACCAGAACCAGACTGTCCTTTGAGGCGGCCATGCTGGAACTCGGCGGCTCCGTCCTCGGATTTGCCGGCGCGGCAAGCTCTTCCGCTGCAAAGGGAGAAAGTGTAGCGGACACTATCGCAACGGTTTCCAACTATGTAGACATCATCGCGATGCGTCATCCGAAAGAGGGTGCACCGGTTGTTGCGGCAAATCACACCACCGTACCCTTTATCAATGCGGGAGACGGCGGACATTTTCATCCGACACAGACCCTTGCAGACCTTCTTACCATTCATAGAACATTAGGAAAGTTAAGCGGCTTGACCATCGGTGTTTGTGGAGACCTGAAGTTCGGTCGTACCGTACACTCCTTAATCGATGCGATGCTTCGTTACCCGAATAACCGCTATATCTTAATCTCTCCGGAAGAGCTGAGACTGCCGGAATACGAAATCGAGAAATTGAAGGAAGCCGGAGCGGAGTTTAAGGAGACGAAGGACTTAGAGGCATCGATTCCGGAACTGGATATCCTCTATATGACGAGAGTACAGAAAGAGCGTTTC
Source organism: Lachnospiraceae bacterium (assembly GCA_015258095.1). Taxonomy (GTDB): domain Bacteria; phylum Bacillota; class Clostridia; order Lachnospirales; family Lachnospiraceae; genus Oribacterium. Next base: position 5,194 of record JABZIV010000011.1, on the reverse strand, counting down.
TTCAACGAAGAGGATTATCTCCGTCTGAAAGACATCTATGTTCTGACGCCGGAGAAGTTGAAGAATGCGAAGGAAACCCTGGGTATCCTCCATCCGCTTCCCCGTGTCAATGAGATTTCCGTACAGGTGGATCAGGATAAGAGAGCCAAGTACTTCTATCAAACGCTTTGCGGAAAGCAGATGCGTATGGCTTTGATTCTGAAACTGCTGGGATTGGATAAGGATTAGTTTTCGGAAGCTTTAGAGGGAAGGAAGCGTTTACCAAGAAAGAGTCACTAAGAAAGAAGGAGAAGCAATTATGAAGATAGACGGGATTGAAAATGGAATCGTTTTAGATCATATTAAGGCCGGAAAGAGCATGCTGGTGTACCATTATCTGGGACTGGAAAAGCTGCAAAGCCCGGTTGCCCTGATTCAGAACTGTTCTTCCAGGAAAATGGGGAAGAAGGACATCGTAAAGATTGCGGAAAATATCGACCTGGACCTGAATGTGCTCGGCTATATTGACCCAGGGATTACGGTCAACTATATTAAAGACGGAAAGAGAGTGGATAAAGCAAACTTATCCCTTCCGGAAACCTTGAAAGATGTCCTGCATTGTAAGAATCCGCGTTGTATCACTTCTACGGAGCAGGAGTTACCCCATATTTTCAAGAGAATCGAGGGAAAAAACAGACAGTATCGTTGCATCTATTGTGATACAATAGCGAAGAACGATGAGTTGGAATAAAGTGGTATAGAGGTTTTGTCCGCTCCTGAAATTCAGATTTTGGGAGCGGATTTTTTTAGAAGCGGGAAGAGCGCGTAGTATGCGGACTCGTTTCAGAAAGAGGGACAGTATGGAGAACTATAGTTTACACGAGCGGAGAGCCGGGATTTTGATGCCGATTTTTTCCTTGCCGGGAAAATACGGCATTGGAAGTTTTTCCGAAGAGGCGCGGGAGTTTATTCATTTTCTAAAGGAAGCGGGGCAGAGCTACTGGCAGATTTTGCCGATGGGACCGACCGGCTATGGAGACTCACCCTATCAGAGCTTTTCGACTTTCGCCGGGAATCCTTATTTTATTGATTTGGATACGCTGCTTTCCGAGGGACTCTTAAAGGAAGAAGAATTGGAAGGTCTTTCGTTCTCCGACCAGGAAGATCGTGTAGACTACGGGAAACTCTATACCTTACGTTTCCCGGTGCTGGATAAAGCGGTGCGTCGTTTTTTAGAGCGTATAGAGAAGGCAGAAGGAAAGAAAGAGAAAGAGGAATATCACCTTTTCCTGGAAGAAAATGCGCATTGGCTTCCGTCTTATGCCGCGTTTATGGCAAAGAAGATGCCCTACTCACCCGCATTTCATGAGGTCTGTCAGTTCCTCTTCTTCCGGCAGTGGATGGCGCTGAAGGCGTATGCCAATGCCGAAGGAATCCGTATCATCGGGGACATTCCGATCTATGTGTCGATGGATTCCTCGGATGTCCTGGATCATCCGGACTTATTCCAGCTGGAGGCTGTCGTTCCTTCGGGAAAGGAGCGGAGCGCGGAAGAGAGGCGGGAGTCCTCTTCCGGGGAGAAGGAAGAAGTGGCATATCGTCCGAAAGCGGTGGCAGGATGTCCGCCGGATGCCTTCGCGGAAAATGGGCAACTCTGGGGAAACCCCCTTTATGACTGGAAAAAACAGGAAGAAACGGGTTATCGGTGGTGGATTGCACGACTCAGACATTGCTTCACCCTTTATGATATTGTGCGGGTAGACCATTTCCGCGGCTTTGACGAGTATTATTCCATACCCTACGGGGATGAAAATGCGAAGCGCGGGCACTGGGAGAAAGGGCCGGGGATGAAGCTCTTTCATGCGGTGCAAGAGGCACTCGGAAAGAAGGAGGTCATTGCGGAGGATCTTGGCTATGTGACCGAGTCTGTGAAGCGGTTGGTAAAGGACAGCGGCTATCCCGGAATGAAACTCTTGGAATTTGCCTTTGATTCGAGAGAAAGCGGAGATTACCGCCCGAACACCTGGACAGAGAATACGGTTTGCTATACCGGTACGCATGACAACCAGGTTTTGAAGGACTGGTTTCTGGAAATTCTTCCGGAAGACAGGCAGATGGCCGCAGAGTATACGGGAAAAACGGTAGAGGAACTCCTGTCTATGGACTATGTGGATTATTTTATTGCAATGACACTGGAAGCGAAGTCCAATACGGCAATTATTCCTTTACAGGACTATTTGCATAAGGGAAAAGAAGCGAGAATCAATACCCCGTCGGTGCTCGGAAACAACTGGAGCTACCGGTTTTTGAAAGAGGATTTTACGGAGGCGCTCGCGGAAAAGATTCGAAAAATGACGGAGGAGAGCGGAAGGCTTTCAGAGAAAGCGCGATAGACAGGCAGAGCGGAAGGTTTTCAGAGAAAGCGCGATAGACAGGTAGAGCGGAAGGTTTTCAGCTACACGATAGGAAGCGAAAACATAAAGTTTTAGAGCGTGCAAACGATAGGAATGGGAAATGTTTAAAAATGCATTGTATTACCGAGAAGAGCGGGAGGAGTACCTTGCGCGGGTACTTTCTTCCGTGGAACTGTCCGGCAAGGAAAAAGCAATATGGGAGAAGAGAGTAGGGCGTAAGTTTCCTGCTCTTTTTCTTCTTACTCTTTCAGAGAATCCCTTCTATCCCGAAGGGGGAGGACAGGCTCCGGACAGAGGAACCGTCGACGGGGAAGAAGTTCTTTTCGTGAAAGAAAGAGAGGGAACGGAGAAGAAGGAAAGCGCGGAGGATCCGTATGCGGAGAGGAAAGCGGAGCAGCAGGGGGAAATAGGGCAGCAGGAGGAAATAGGGCAGCAGGAAGAAATAGAGATTCTGATAGGGAAGGACTTTCCGCTAGGGAAGGAAGTGCTTTGCAAGGTGGATTTTGCTTTCCGCAGACATCAGTCCGAGAACCATAGTGGAGAGCATCTTCTCGCCGGCCTGATTCATTCCCGTTTTGGCTACAATAATGTAGGATTTCACATGGAGCTTGGCGGGGAGAATCCGCATGTTACGGTGGATTTTAACGGGGCGCTTTCTGAACAGGAGATCGAAGAACTGGAAAGAGAAGTGAATGCGGTCATCCGGCGGAATATTCCGGTAGAAGAGCGATATGTGGAGGAAGAGAAAGAAAAAGAGGAAGAGAAAGAAAAAGAAGAAAAGGGAAAGGAAGAGGAAAAGGGAGGAGAAAGGAAAGAGGAGCCGGAATTTCGACAAAAGAAAGCGCTGTCCGGCGTCGTGCGTGTCATTTCTTTCCCCGGTGTGGACAGTTGTGCCTGCTGTGGAACCCATGTGAAGCGGACTGGGGATATCGGGCTTTTCAAAGTTCTCTCTCATGAAAAACACAGGGAAGGCACGAGACTCTTTCTTCTTTCCGGCGAGCTGGCCTTTCTCGATACGGAGAAGAAGGAGAAAGTGCTTCTTTCCGTGAGCCAAGGCCTGAGTACGGATTATGCAAGTCTCTCTTCTCGAATCGATAAGCTTAAGGCGCAGGGAGAAGAGGAAAAGCAAAGACGAATCCGTTTTGCCCTTGCTGCGGCGGAAAGCTTGGGGAAGGCGTACCGGAGAGAGTGCGGTTCTATCCTGGGAAGCCCGTTGGAGAGCGCTTCTCTATGGTTTTATGGAAGACGAGACCTGGTTTTCTTTCATTTTCCGGATTATGAGATGATTCTTTTAAATAAAGTCTGTGAACTGTTAAAGCGCTATGTGCATACGGACTTTTTCTGCTTTTCTTCTCGAACAGAAGAGGAATGGCAGTTTGCGGGAACGGGAACGGAAGGTTTTTTGGAACGCTTCGCCGCATGGAAACAGGCGGGAAAGCTAAGCGGCGGCGGAAAGGAAGAGATGGTACAGGGACGCTTTCAGGGAACTGCGGCGATGCTGAATCAATGGATAGAAGAGAAGGGCTAGCGTTTTTCTACTGAAAAACGCAACTCCGGGAAGGACATTTCTCTCATTTATTCAGTGAAAAAGAACATAAACTTTCAAAAATGCTTGTGAAACTTTACAAAAATTGTATAATTATTAAAGCAAATTAGGTGAAAGTGCTAAAAATTTATCAAAGAAAATAGCACGATAGTAAAGACACAAGAAGGATGCAGAAAAGCACACTTGTGCAGGAGGGTTTATGAAGAGAAAGGCTTTATCGCTGTTGTTGGCTCTAAGTATGAGCGCTTCTTTATTGGCCTGCGGGAATAAAAGTGCAGGAAAAGAAGAAAAGACGACATCCGGAGCGGAGAAGACGGGAGAGAACAAAGCTTCCGCCGGAGGAAGTGGAGATTTTGCAGGGCAGAAGTTGACTGTGCTTTATATGTCCGGTGTGTATGCGGATGCTGCGAAGTCGATGGTGAAAGAGTTCGAGGATAAAACAGGGGCAACGGTTGACGTGATTGATATGCCTTATACGGAACTGCATCAGAAAATGCTTCTGGATTTTACGAGCGGAGCGGGAACCTATGATGTGGTTGACGTAGCGAGTCAGTGGGATGGAGAGTTTGCACCGTATCTTACGGACTTACAGCCGAACATGGAGAAGGACGGTGTAAAAGCGGATGATTTTATCGACAATGTGATTGCGAATTCCGGAAAGTGGCAGGACAAGTACGTTGGTATTCCGAACGCCTCCACTCCGCAGCTTTTTGCCTACAGAACAGACATATTCCCGAACGGTTTACCGGATACTTGGGAGAAGTACAGAGAAGAACTGAAGAAAGTAACAAAGAAGGATGAGGGATTTTACGGCGCATCCATTTCCGGAATCACCGGACAGCTTGGCGGAGTCTTTGATTATGTCCTTTGGTCTATGGGAGGTGCATGGGCTACAGAGGATTGGAAAGTGAGCATTGATTCCCCGGAAACAAGGAAAGCATTGGAGCACTTAAACAGTTTGCAGGAATCTCTGGATCCGAACTGGTTAAACTGGGGAACAGATCAGTCTATTCAGGCTTTCCTGAATGGAGATGCCGCAGTTTGTGAGACTTGGCCGACTTTGGGACTGGTGCAGGATGCGGATAATCCCGATAAGTCTAAAGTTGTTGGAAAATGGGCGCTCTCCGTTATTCCGAAGGAGAAAACCGGCATTACCTTACTCAGTGCGTGGGATTGTGCTATTCCGGAAGGCTCTAAGAACAAAGAACTGGCATGGGAATGGATTAAGATGTACACGAGCTTGGAGAAGCAGGAT
>JABZIV010000010.1 GCA_015258095.1 Lachnospiraceae bacterium | reverse complement strand
CCCGGGAGCCGGAGGAAGGGCATGAAGCCGAAGAGGAACGAAATGTCGTAGCGGAGCAGGAGCAGGGTATGCCCTCTCAGTCGGAGGAAAGAAGCGAAGCGGAGGAGCAAAGCGTCGTGACGGAGCAGGAGCAACATGCGCTCTCTCAGCCGGAGGAAGTGCGTGCGGAGTGGCGGGATGAATCCGTTCGGGAAACGGAGGAGTTACAGCAGAAAGAAAACATAGCCGAGCCGCAGGAAGAGAATACCGAACAAGAGGAAGAGAAAACCGGGCAACAGGGAGAAGAGCAAAGCGGAAAACCGGAAGAGGAAGCCGTGCAAGAGGAAGAGAAAGTCGAGAAGCAAGAAGAGAAAGAGGAACAGCCACAAGAGCAAGCCGCTAAGCCGGAAGAGAAGAAAGAGGAAGAACTCAGTTTCGAAGAAGCCAGAAAACGGTATACGGACTATAAGGAGGAATCATGAAGTGTCCTTTTTGCAATGCGGAAGATACCCGCGTCATTGATTCAAGACCTGCGGACGAGAACACGGCTATTCGCAGAAGAAGACAGTGCGAAGTTTGCGGAAAGCGGTTTACCACATTTGAGAAGACGGAGACCCTTCCGTTTATGGTGGTGAAGAAGGATCTGAGCCGTGTGCCGTACGACCGTTCCAAGTTGGAGGGAGGCATCGTCCGATCCTGCCATAAAAGACCGGTTTCCCCGCAGCAGATTGCGGAGCTTGTGGATGATATTGAAAGCAGCATTTTCTCCCACGATACGAAGGAAGTGAGTACGGAAGAGATTGGGGAAATGGTGATGGAGCGCTTAAAGACCCTGGATCAGGTTGCTTATGTTCGTTTTGCCTCCGTGTATAGAGAGTTTCAGGACATCAACACCTTTGTGGATGAGATTGGGAAACTGCTTAAGACCCGAGGAAAAGGAGAGGAGTAGCAAGGCATGGAGAGTAACACGAAAGAAAAGTCCGGGGAGTCTCTTTTTTTCCCCTCCTTCTCCGTCCTGTCCGTGTATGCACTGGATTTTCATCGCCTGTATGAGAAGGGGTATCGGGGACTCTTTTTTGATATCGATAACACCCTGGTGTATCACGATGAGCCGGCGCTCTTTGAAACCGTAAAGCTCTTTGCCCTGCTTCGCGCCATCGGATTTCAAACCGCCATTCTCTCGAATAACGGAGAGAGTAGAGTGCGAAAATTTGCAGAGGCGGTACGGGCGGACTACTATATTGCAAAGGCGGGGAAACCCGGGGCTGATGCTTATCTTCGTGCCGTGCAACATTTTTCTTTAAAGAAGGAAGAATGTCTCTTCTTTGGAGATCAGATATTCACGGATATCGTGGGAGGAAATCGGGCAGGAGTGCCGACCGTCCTGGTACGACCGATGGGAAAAGAGAAATATTTTCATATTGTATTAAAGCGGATTTTGGAAAAACCGTTTTTACTTTGCTATAGCATCCGGCATAAACTCTGGGAAGAATTACCGTAGACACTGCATGAGGAAGACAAGGGATAAGAAATGAAAATCATTGTGCCGATACAGGGAAAAACAGAAGAAGATTGCTTGAGAACGGTGCGGCTTTTAGCGGCGCACCGCTATTTTCCGTATGTGTATGCGATTGAACTGCGATATGACCTCCTTACAAACCGAAGTGAAACGCTTTCCGACTTCTTGCAGGAAATCAGGAAGTTGATCGGACAGAAGAAATTGATTTTCACCATCCGAACGGATCGACAGGGCGGTGCCTTTCCTTTTGGCAAGAGCTATTTTCAGCTGAATCTTCTTGCGATGGAGAGCGGCGTGCCGGATTATATCGATTTCGAAGTGGAGACCGGAGAGGAAGGACGCGGATCCTGGAAGGAATGTATCGCGATGGTGCAGCATCTCGGAGGCAAGGTGATTGCCTCTTACCATGATTTTCAGAAGACCCCGAGCATCGAAGAGGGAGAGGAGATTCTGGACAGACTTTCCTCTTATCCGGTAGAGGTTGTGAAAATGGCGGTTATGCCGAGAACGAAGGAAGATGTTCTGAACGCAATGCTCTCCGGTAGAAGGTGGAAAGACCGGCACGGTAAGACGGAATTGATCGTGATGTCTATGGGAGAAATGGGACGGGCGAGCAGAGTTCTCGGTGATTTGTCCGGATCCGCCTACAGCTTCGTGCAGGTGTTTACTGCCTCTGCACCGGGGCAGTGGGAAATCGGGGAGTACCTCTCCGCTTTCGGGAAACTCAGAGGAAAGAACAGTGTGGCGTTCCTCGGTTTTATGGGGAGCGGAAAGTCCACTTTGGCACCGAGAATCGCGGCACTTTCCGGCAAAGAATTCTTCGAGATGGATGCCCTTTTGGAGAAGAAGTTCGGGATGCCGATTTCCGCATTTTTCCAGAAATACGGGGAAGAGCGTTTCCGAAAAGAGGAAGCGAAGCTACTCCATTCGCTGTCTTCCGAGAGGATGATTCTCTCTCCCGGGGGAGGCGTGGTTTTAAGAGAGGAAAACAGAAAGCAACTGAAAGAGCATTTTTTCACGATTTACCTGCGTGTACGACCGGAGACGGTAGTCGAGCGACTCTCCAAGGGAGAAAATGTCCGTCCCCTCTTACAAGGGAAAATGAACAGGCAGGCCATCGGAGAAATGATGGCGGAGCGCAGTGCATTATACGAAGAGACGGCAGACTATATCCTGGACGGAGACGGGAAAACTGTGGCGAACTGTGTCGAGGAATTACGGCGGGTTCTACAGGAAAACGGGATGCTGCTCCCTTAAAGAAGGCATTGCAAAGAAAGAGAGAAAGGAAGAAAGAGAGAATGAAGAAACGATTGATTTTAACAGCTGCGATTTTGGGATTTGCCCTGCTTAGCGCTTGCGGAGAGAAAAAGGCGAGTGAGACCGCAGGAAGCAGTGTGGGCTCGACGATTTCCGGGAAAGAGAGTACGAGCGCAAAGGAAAGCGCAGGGAAAGAAACGGAAAAGGCAGGAGAAAAGGAGAGTCAGAAGGCGGATGCCTCGGCATATCAGGACTCCGGAGTAGAACTGAAGTTTACGGCGAAGAATTTGAACAAAGAGGATATCAGTAATGACATTTTTGCGGAGAAAGACCTTACCGTACTGAATGTCTGGGGAACTTTCTGCGGACCCTGTATCAATGAGATGCCGGAGCTTGCAAGCTGGTCGAAAGAAATGCCTGAAAATGTTCAGATCATCGGACTGGTTGCCGATATCTCCGGGGACACGGATGAGCAGCATATCGACCTTGCCAAGAAGATTATGGAGCAGTCCAAGGGAGATTTTCAGAATATCATCCCGAATGAGAATTTCTCCGACTTACTTTCTACCGTTGTGGGCGTTCCCACGACGTATTTCATTAATAAGGACGGAAAGATTATCGGAAAACCGATTGTCGGGGCGCAGGTAGCGAAGTACAAGGCCTTTGTGAACGGCTATTTAAAGACGCTCAATAAGTAAGGGGAAAAGGAAAGCAAGATGAAGAAGTGGAAGGCATTTTTTGCGCAATATCGAATCTTCTTTTCCGTCTTCTGTCTGGGCATCGCTCTCCTTTTTCTCCTCTATGGGGCGTATCGCGGAGAAGCGGATACCGTGTTACAGAAAGCGATTCGGGTTTGTCTGGAATGTGTGGGGATAGGATAGGAAGGGCGCTTTGCGCGCGATAGGACAGGAAGGCTGGTTTGAGCGCGATAGAGTAAGGAAGTGGTAGAGTAAGGAAGTGGAAATGCGGAAAAGTTTAACCGGAAATAAAAAAAGAATAGGGGGAAGCAAGGGCTTCTCTCTTTTTCGGATGCATAGAGTGGGAACACAGATTGGCGTAACGCTCCTTTCCAATCCCTATCTCGGTAATTTTTTCAAAGGGAAAATCTACAGTGGAAGCGGAAAACGGTTCTGCACGCCCGGCTTAAATTGCTATTCCTGTCCGGGAGCGGCGGGGTCTTGCCCGATTGGGGCGTTGCAGGCAGTGGCGGGGTCTCTGCAATATCAGTTTTCCTTTTATATTGTGGGGATGCTTTCTCTCATTGGCGTTTTCCTCGGACGCACAGTCTGCGGCTTTCTTTGTCCTTTTGGACTGGTGCAGGAACTCCTTCATAAGATACCGGGGAGGAAGTGCTCTACAGAGAAGCTCGCGGTTCTGAAAGGACTCAAGTATTTCCTGCTTTTCTTTGTCGTCCTTTTGATGAGTGCATTTTTTACCGATTCCTTCGGGATGGCGCCTCCCTATTTCTGTAAATACATCTGCCCGCAGGGGATTCTCGAAGGGGGTATTCCTCTCGCCATTGCAAATGAAGGCATTCGTGCGACGCTCGGGAAGCTCTTTCTCTGGAAGAGCGGTATTCTGCTCCTGGTGCTTGTTCTGTCTGTCTTCGTCTATCGTCCGTTTTGCAAGTTCCTCTGTCCGCTCGGCGCATTTTATGCCTTTTTCAATAAACTGTCGTTTTTTCAGTACCGGGTCGATGAAAATACCTGTATTCACTGCGGAAAATGCAGGAAAGCCTGCGGGATGGAAGTGGATATGTCGAAGAATCAGACAGGCCTCGAATGCATCCGCTGTGGCGAGTGCGTGAAGGTCTGTCCGACGGATGCGATTACGACGCCCTTTGATAGACTGAAAGAGAAGGCGGTAAGAAAAAGAACAGCGATAAACAAACTGTAACGGCAGGAAAAAGTTGGACGACGGTAAAAAACTTTTGCTCCCGGAAAGTCTATAGAAAAGGAGCAATGAAACGGTGGAAAGGAGAATATAAAAATGAAGAAGTTTGTTGTTGATGAGGGATTTTGGAAGATTTTTCCGGATGCTACAATTGCTGTTCTCACAGTGAAAAATGTGCAAGAGTCCATTCAATTGAATCAGGAGAAGGCAGCGGAGATTCAGTATCTTCTCACAAAGGCAAATGAAGACGCAAGGCGTTTTGTTCCGAATGAAACCATTTCGGAAAATGATGTCGTTCAGGCGTGGAGAGAAGCATATTCCAAGTTTCCGACGAAGAAAGGGGCGAGGTGCTCTCTGGAAGCACTCCTGAAGAGAGTTCTGAAAGGAACTCCGGTGGGAACGATTGCGCCGACAGTGGATATTAGTAATGCGATTTCTCTAAAGCACGCTTTTCCGATTGGTGCCGAGAATATGGATGCCTTTCAGGGAGATATTCATCTTGGTATCATGAAGGGGGGAGAAGAATTCTGGCCGATCGGTTCAGAGAAAATGGAGCCGCCCCTTCCCGATGAAATTGCGTATTATGATCAAGCCGGTGTGATTTGTCGCTGTTGGAACTGGAGAGATGGAAAACGGACAGAAGTAAGCGAGGAAACAACGAGAGAATTTATTGCCATGGAGTGCGTTGAGCCGGAGCGAAGGGAAGAATTGCAAGCTGCACTGGATGAGCTTAGTCAGCTATTATCGCAGTATGTCGGGGCGGAGATTATCACAAAAACAATCGTGGATCGGGAACACCCGGAGATAACGATAGAGTAGGATTTTCCTTGTTGATTTTTAGGAACGGATGCAGATTCTTACAATCGTACAAATTCGTGAGAGAAATAAATTTTTTATTGACAAAGTTCTTACGCTTTAGTATCATTTACTGGTCGCCAATTTTAGCGACTGCGGGGTCTTAGCTCAGCTGGGAGAGCATCTGCCTTACAAGCAGAGGGTCACAGGTTCGAGCCCTGTAGGCCCCATAGTTCGGTCCGGTCTGCGTGTTATACGCAGCCTGGGTCGGAATTTTTTTCTGAACAGCTGTCCGATTCCGGCGACTGTTTGAGGCGAGATAGCTCAGCTGGCTAGAGCACACGGTTCATACCCGTGGTGTCGAGGGTTCAAGTCCCCCTCTCGCTAGAGTGAAGGAGTTGAAACATTCTGAAGAGGGTTGTTTCAGCTCCTTTTGCGTTTATCGTTTTTTCTACACTTTGCCTTTTGGAAACGGGAATCAGGAATGGAAAAATGGATTAATTTACTTTGTAATAGAATAGTAGAACGATACAGGGGAAGTCGGGTACAGCACTTTGCCGGACGTCACCCCGCCTTTCGACGCTTTCTTTGTTTCTTCTACCGTTACCGCTATGGCAATGTACTATGGATTGGTATAGTGTATCCTCTTTGGTTTCGCTCTCTGGAGAGTCGAATCACGGTGAGCACGGGGTATCACATCATGCACACGCATCTCGATGATTTGATCCCCTTTTATGCTGTTTTTATTGTGCCGTACTTCCTCTGGTTTCTTTATATTTTTACGGGTCTTGCCTACTTTCTTCTGGTGAATAAGGAGGACTTTTACAAAGTGAGTCTCTTCCTCTTTGTGGGAATGATTGCGAGCCTTGTAATTTGCGAGATTTATCCGAACGGAACCGATTTCCGTCCCGCCTACCTTCCGGATAAAAATATTTTCCTGATTATGGTGAAGAGGCTGTACCGTATTGACACGCCGACGAATGTCTTTCCGAGTATTCATGCCTATAATTCTCTTTGTATGCATATTGCGCTGATGAAGAGTAAGAATCTTCGGGAGGCGCGCTATGGCAGGTTTGTGCGTTTTGCATCCGGGCTCCTCTGCATCCTGATTTGTATTGCTACACTGGTTTTGAAGCAGCACTCCGTACTGGATGTCGGTGGTGCGTTACTTCTTTGCTTTATTACATACGGTTTTATCTACGGTTATCCGAGCTTTGCTCTCGGCGAATACTGGGAAAGATATAGCGCGAAAAAAACAAAATAAAGGCAGGAAGACAAGGGTAGAGAGATAAAGATGGACAGATAAAGATAGAAGAATAAAGATATAGATACAGTTATAGAGACAGGGGTGGTTGTTTTGATGATACGGGAATATTTTCATAATGCCGTCGGGCACTTTAAAACGATTACGAAGCATAAGCTGCTCGTCATGCGGCTCTGCTTTTCTGTAGGCTTATATAAGCAGGGCTTGCTGCATGACCTCTCGAAGTATAGCTTCACCGAATTTAAAACGGGAATCAAGTATTACAAGGGGTATAAAAGTCCGAACGGCGTAGAGCGGATTCTGACCGGGACTTCTCCGGCGTGGTTACACCATAAGGGACGTAATAAGCATCATTTTGAGTACTGGTGCGACTATGATCTGGAAAATGTGCATCGCATGATCGGTTGTCGTATGCCGTATCGCTATGTTGCGGAGATGTTCTGTGACAGGGTCGCGGCATCGAAGAACTACCTCGGGGAGAAGTACACGGACGCCAGTCCCTATATTTACTATGAGAAAATGCGGAACTCGCCCCTCATTCATGAAAAAACCCGGGAAGAGATAGAATATCTGCTCACGCTCCTGAAGGATCAAGGAGAGAAGGAGACCCTCCGCTACCTTCGACAGGAAGTAAGGAGAAGGAGAAAAGAGAAAGAGTTTTTTTAGAAGGGAGAAAGATTGTGCTGAAAATAGTTTTTGGAGAAATGGAAAAAGCCATTTATACTCCCTCGATTTACTTTAATAATCAGTATGAAGAAGAATGGCTGGAAACAGATTTTGCGAAAGAAATGATTCGAGATGTTGACCATTCAGAAGTAGTGAGCGGGCATCTTATTGAGAGTCCGGTCTTGGGACCGATTCCACCGGAACGTCTTTCCGGTGGTGTTAAGACCCTTCTCCTTATGGCTTACGAGGAAAGTGGAGTAATTTTCAACGCTTCGGCATGTGGAGATAATTGTGCGAAGTGGATTTTGGCTATTGCTTCTAAGAAGGATTTGACGATTAATTTACATCACATTATGGATTTTAGTGAGGTTCAAGGCTTCTCTGCATTGATATTAAACAGTGGAAAACAGGTAAATGACTATAAAAGCTACTTAGAAGAAGCTTTAAAGATACCACTGGAGGATTACTAAATGAAAGGGAAACATCAAATTGTTGTACAAAATAAACGGATTCATTTTTCCTTTTCGGTTAAGCGAAATATTACTTTAATCAAAGGAGACAGTGCGACGGGAAAAACCACATTGTTTTCCATGATAGAAGAATATGATCGTCTTGGAAACGATTCAGGTATTCAGGTTCAATGTGATAAACGTTGTACAAGCTTATCCGGACAGTATTGGGAAGATGCTTTGGATAGAATAAAAGATGCTATTGTGTTTATAGACGAGGACAGTAAATTTGTAAAAAGCAATCACTTTGCAGAAAAGATTCAAAACAGTGATAATTATTATGTGATTATTACGAGAGAGAACTTACCATCCTTGCCATATTCTGTAGAAGAGATATATGGCATACACAGTTCAGGAAAGTATAAGAATACGCGACAGGTTTTTAATCTGCTCTATAAGTTATATCCCGATTTTTTGGCTACAAGAAGTGATGTAGTACAAAACCTATTGATTGAGGATTCGCAGTAGGGATTCAATTTGTAAATCCGGCCTCAACATAGCGTTTTGTGAAAATCCCTTTCTGTCAAAGCGGAAAAAACATGGTATAATTTCGCGGTATAGTTGTAAGTGGAATAGTCGTAATCGGAAGACAGAAAATAGGAAAAATCAGCATAGAGTGCGGGGAACGAAAGGAGTCGTATGGTATTAGAACGTATCAACAGTCCGAAGGATTTGAAAGCTTTGTCGAAGGAAAAAAGGAAGGAACTTGCCGGAGAGATGCGGGAAGCCCTGATTGAGCGCGCGAGCAGACACATGGGGCACGTCGGGCCGGATCTCGGATTCGTGGAAGCGACGATTGCGCTGCATACCGTTTTTGATGCGCCGGAGGATCAAATCGTCTTCGACGTTTCCCACCAGACCTATCCGCATAAGATGCTGACGGGAAGACGGGAAGCCTATACCGATCCCGCACATTATGATGATGTGGCGCCTTATACGGACCCGGCGGAGAGTCCCTACGATCTCTTTTCTATCGGGCACACTTCGACCTCCATTGACCTTGCAATAGGGATTGCGAAGGCACGGGACCTCTTAGGAGGGAAGGAGTCGGTCGTTGCCGTCATCGGAGACGGCTCCCTCTCCGGCGGTATGGCGCTGGAAGGCTTAAGTGTTGCCGGAGAAATGGAGACTCCGCTCATTCTGATTTTAAACGACAACAATCAGTCCATTGCAGAAAATCACGGCGGGATGTATAAGAGCCTGAAAGCACTCCGTGAAACAAAGGGGGAAGCGAAGGACAATCTCTTCCGTGCGATGGGTCTCGAGTATCTTTATGAGGAGCGTGGAAATGACACGGAAGCCTTGATTGCGGCTTTGCAGAAGGCGAAGACCTATCAGCGTCCCGTGCTCTTACACATTTTCACAAGGAAAGGCATGGGCCTTCCCTATGCGGAAGAACATAAAGAGACCTGGCACTGGCATCTACCCTTCTATCGGGAGACCGGAGAGACAAGGAAGGAATGGGCGGAGGAAGAAGAGGATTACAGCGATTTCACGGTCGAGTTTCTTCTCCGGAAAATGAAAGAAGACCCCTCGATTCTTGCGATTACGGCGGGCGTTCCCGGCGGTATGGGATTCTCGGAGGAGAAGAGAAAGGAAGCCGGTGCGCAGTTTGTGGACGTGGGCATCGCGGAGCAAAGTGGCGTAACCCTCGCCACCGGCGCGGCAAAACGGGGAGCCAAACCGGTCTTCTTCACGTCGGCAAGCTTCTTACAGAGAGCTTACGATCAGATGTCTCATGATGCGGGCATCAATTCTCTTCCGATTACCATCGTGGTGAACAGTGCGTCTATTTTCGGTATGCGGGACAAAACCCATCTCGGACTCTATCTAGCCTCGATGGCAAGTACGATACCGAATCTCTATGTTTTTGCGCCTGCCTTTAAGGAAGAGTACCTTGCTATGCTGGACTGGAGTCTGGAGCAGACGGAAAGGCCGGTGCTCATTCTTGCACCGTCCGGAGACGTCCTCCCTTCCGAAGTTCCGATAGAGAAAGATTTCTCCAAACCGCATTTTCATACGGTGCAGAAAGGACTCGGCGCAGCCATTCTTGCTCCCGGATCCCTCTACAGCGTCGGCAAGGCGGCGGCAAAGCTTCTCAAGGAGAAGTACGGGAAGGAAGTAACCCTTATTGAACCGGGGATTCTGTCCCATCCGGATGAGGAATGCCTTTCCGCTTTGAAGAAGAATCATAAGCTCCTTGTGTGCCTCGACGACGGGATTCTCGACGGCGGACTCGGGGAGAAGATTGCCCGCTACTACGGTATGGATGAGATGAAGGTGCTCTGCCTGGGTCTTCCGAAGGACTTTTATGACGAGTTTAGCGCAGACGCCCTCTTAAAAGAGTTTGGCATGGACCCGGAGAGCATTGCAGAGAGCGTGATGGAAGAGATGGGGTAGGAGGAGTAGGAAATAGGAAAGCGCTTTCGTGAACTCTTCTATAATCAGCTTAAGAATTCGCAATGCAAGAAAAATCTTTTTTATTCAAATATGTAATTCGTTGTATTCACAATGAAATTTATTTACTGTATAATGAAATGCAAAGGAGGGCTTGCTATGGCACAGATTAGTTTAAGAGTGGATGATGATGTAAAGCGTGACGCGGAAAGAACTTTTGAAGATATTGGCTTAAATATGTCCACTGCGATTAATATTTTCCTGAAAGCAGTTGTTCGGGAGAATCGGATTCCCTTTCCACTTTCTGCCGATCCGTTTTATGAAGAAAGCAATATGCAATATTTGAAAAAGAAGAATCATGATTTTAAAGCCGGGAAATTGAAATTTGAGCAACATGACTTGATAGAGGTGTAAGTATGCAAGCTTTGCACTTACAATGGGATATAGATGCATGGGAAGACTATCTTTACTGGCAGACAGAAGATAAGAAGACCTTAAAAAGAATCAATCAATTATTGCAGGATATTCTGCGACATCCCTTTGAAGGAATAGGAAAGCCGGAAGCATTGAAGGGAGATTTAAGTGGAATGTGGAGCAGAAGGATTGATGAGGTGAACCGCATTGTGTATTCCGTACAAGATGAAATCGTGTATGTCCTTTCTTGCAAGGGACACTATAACCGTTGAGTATGGCTTGGTATTTTCATTCGATTGGAGTTCGGAATGAATTTTGAGCGCACACTATGAAGAGCGTGATGGAAGAGATGGGGTAGGAAGAGATGAAATCATTGGATGGCATAAAGCCTTTTGAAAAGAAAGTCTGGCTGAGTTCCCCTACGATGCATGGGGAAGAACTGACGTTTATGCAGGAAGCCTTTGAAAGCAACTGGATGTCTACCGTTGGGAAAAATATCAATGAGGTAGAACGGATAGTAGCAGAACAAGTAGGTTGTCAATATGCCGTTGCACTTTCTGCCGGAACGGCCGCGCTGCATCTTGCTACAAAACTTGCGGGTGAAAAACTCTATGGACAAGCAAAACCCTATGAGGGAACCCTAAAAGGGAAGAGGGTCTTCTGCTCAGACTTGACTTTCGATGCTTCTGTGAATCCGGTGGCGTATGAGGATGGAGAGGCTATCTTCATCGACACGGAACAGGATACCTGGAATATGGATCCTGTTGCACTAGAGAAAGCTTTTTCCCTTTATCCGGATGTGAGATTAATTGTGTTAGCTCATCTTTATGGAACTCCCGGGAAGATAGATGAGATTTTGGAAATTGCCCGAAAACATAATGCGCTCATCATTGAGGATGCGGCAGAATCTTTTGGGGCAAGATACCAAGGAAGGGAAACGGGTACTTTCGGCGATTACAATGCAATCAGTTTCAATGGTAACAAAATCATTACCGGTTCTTCCGGCGGGATGTTTCTGACTGATTCCAAAGAAGATGCCGATAAAGTCAGAAAGTGGAGTACTCAGTCCAGAGAAGATGCCGCTTGGTATCAGCATGAAGAAATCGGCTATAATTACCGTATGTCCAATGTCATTGCAGGCGTGGTACGTGGACAGCTTCCCTACTTAAAGGAACATATTGCGGAGAAGAAAGCAATTTATGAGCGATACAAAGAGGGATTAAAAGATTTACCGTTAAGGATGAATCCCTATGATAGAGCGAATAGCGAACCGAACTTTTGGCTTAGCTGTATCTTGATTGATGAGGAAGCCATGTCTCCGCTAGTTCGAGGAGAGCAGAATTTCTTATATCAATCCGTGAAAGGAAAGAGTAATCCGCAGGAAATCATGGAGATGCTCACGAAAGTTAATGCGGAAAGCCGTCCTATTTGGAAACCGATGCATCTTCAGCCCATTTATCGGATGAATGCTTTCGTAACAAGGATTGGAAATGGACGGGGGCAAAGTAATGCCTATATCGATGAGGGTGAGATGCAGGACGTAGGTGCGGATATCTTCCAAAGAGGACTCTGCCTGCCCTCCGACAATAAGATGACGGAAGAAGAGCAGGAGAGAATTATGGAAGTGGTGAAGAAGGCATTTCAATAAAGCTTTATGAGCCATGAAAGATGCTTGTTGATACGTGGAGTGGAAAAAAGATGAAGATCTTTGCGAAACTATGTAAGGCAATTCTGTTGATTTCAATTTTTGCCGGCGGAATTTCCTTTGTTGTAGAAACACTGGCAGCGAAAAAAGCGAAGAATAAAAAAAGCAAAGGTATATATGAGAAATTCGTTAAAAGGCCGATGGATTGTTTTTTAGCTACCTTGTGTCTATTGATTTTTTCTCCACTTATGCTCATTCTTGCAATTTTAGTTCGCATATTCCTTGGATCCCCTGTCTTGTTTGAACAAGATAGACCGGGGAAAGACGGGAAAGTGTTTAAATTATATAAATTTAGAACAATGAATGACAAGAAAGATGAAAATGGACAGTTATTAGTGGATGAACTGCGATTAACTGCATTTGGGAAAATACTCCGATCAAGTTCGCTAGATGAGTTGCCCGAACTCTTTAATATTATAAAAGGGGAAATGTCTTTGATTGGTCCCAGACCGTTGCTGGTACAATATTTGCCTTTATATAATCCGGAACAGGCAAGAAGACATGAAGTTAGACCGGGTCTTACCGGTTTAGCACAATCAAGAGGAAGAAATTCTTTAAGTTGGGAAGAGAAATTTAAGTTGGATGTGGAGTACGTAGATCATATTACTTTTTTAGGAGATTTGAAGATTATTATAGATACTATACGAAGCATAATAAATGCGGAAGGAATATCTGCTCATGGTGAAGCAACAATGCCATTATTTATCGGAGAAAGAGATCAGGAAGGGTAAGAATGAGAGAATTGCGCATACTTTTCACAGGGGTGGGTAGAAGAGTTGAGCTTATACAAGCATTTCGGCAGGCAGCACTTCGCCTTTCTGTTACTTTGAAAATATATGGGGCAGATTTGAATGGGACAGCTCCTGCATTAGCCTATTGTGATTTTACAAGAAAAGTTTGCGGGATGAAAGAAGCAGGGTATATTCATGAGCTGGTTGAGATATGCGATAAGGATAAGATTGATTTATTGATTCCGACGATAGATACGGATCTACTTACTTTATCGGAGAACATCTCTGCATTTAGCCACACCAGGGTTATGATTTCAGCACCGGAGAAAATCCGCCTTTGTAGGGACAAGAATAAAACTTCTCAGTTTTTCGTTGATTGCGGGTTACTAGCGCCTATGCCGGTGAATCGTTTAGAAGACTATAAAACAGGATATCCTGCGTTTATTAAACCGAAGGATGGCAGCAGTTCCATTAATGCTTTTAAGGTGGCAGATGAAGAAGAACTAAGAGTCTATGCATCTCAAATTAAGGATTATGTTATTCAACCATTTATTGAAGGGACAGAATATACAATAGACATATTTTGTGATTGGGAAGGGAATCCGATTACTATTGTTCCACGAGTTAGAGTAGCTGTTCGTGCAGGAGAAGTGTTGAAGACAGAAATAAGCATGGACACTAAAATGCAAGAGGAGATGATCAAGCTCTGTAATGAATTTAAACCATGTGGTCCACTGACGGTACAGTTAATCAAAGATGAGCGAACGGGAAAAAATTATTATATTGAAATCAATCCGCGTTTCGGGGGTGGTTCCCCACTTAGCATGAAGGCCGGTGCAGATAGTGCTGAAATTACTTTACGATTGCTTCTCGGAGAGCGTGTCTTGGCTAAAGATTATTTAGGAAAGATTGCAGATAGGGCGGTTTTTAGTCGTTTTGATCAGAGCGTTTGCATCAATATGGAAAGCTATCGGCAACCTTTAAAAGCAGTGGTTTTTGATTTGGATGACACCTTGTATTCCGAAAAGGAATATGTTCGAAGCGGTTTTCATGAAATTGCAAAGTATTTGAAAGAGCCTAATGCAGAAAAACACTTGTGGCAGTTTTTTGAAAATGGTCAGAAGGCGATAGACAGTTATTTAGCTATTCTGGGAAGGGCAGAAGAAAAAGAAAACTGCTTGGCTGTTTATCGAAATCATTTTCCGCAGATTAAGCTGTATCCTGAGATGCTAAAAAGAATTCGGAAATATAAGGAAGACGGCATGAAACTGGGAATCATTACGGATGGCAGAGTAGAGGGGCAAAAAAATAAAATTTCGGCATTGCACTTAGATGAGTTAATGGATGAAATTATTATCACGGATGCATTAGGAGGAGAACAGTTCAGAAAACCTTGCGATATTGCATATCGCATTCTTCTGACAAAATGGAGGATAAAAGCCTCGGAAATGCTTTATATTGGTGATAATCTAGCGAAAGATTTTCAGGCATGCAGACAACTAGGAATCCGGTACGAATGGAAAGAAAATCAAGATGGTGTGCATTGGAGGGAGAAATGAATCTTCGAAAAATGTTTGTTTGCTAATTCTTAATGGTTTTGCTGAAAATGTTGTTTTGGTAACGGAGGTTTCAATTAAATAAAGATTTTTATTTGAGAATATTACAGTATGAATAGAAGTGTAAAATTTGATAAGTTGAAACATGAAGAGAATTGAGGAATTTAAATGAAAGTATGGATTTTTAATCACTACGCAACAGAAATGTTTGAAAACAAGGCTGGGCGGCACTATTGGTTTGCAAAGTATTTAAAAAAAGACGGTGTTGACACTTCGATTTTTTGTGCATCATCTTTTTTAAATAGTGATAGACAAATTGATACGGGAAGTAATAATTATATAGTCAAGCAAGTAGATGAAATACCCTTTGTCTTTGTGAAAGCGGCGGTAGCGAAGAAAAATAATATTGGGCGAGTTTTAAGCTGGTTACAATTTTATATCAATTTATTTTCCGTAACAAAATCATACGAAAGTAAGAATGGAAGACCGGACATAATAATTGCATCTTCTGTACACCCACTTACGATGGTGGCGGGTATTCAGATTGCTAGGAAATTTAAGATACCTTGTATTTGTGAGATACGTGATCTTTGGCCTGAAGCTATATTTCAATTTGGAAAAGCAAAAGAAAAAAGTATTATTGGGAGGTTAATGATAAAAGGAGAGCATTGGATATATAGAAATGCTGCTAGCTTAATATTTACTAAAGAGGGTGACGTGGATTACCTTAAAGAGAGACGATGGACGCTGGAGCAAGGAGGAGATATAGACTTAAAAAAATGTTACTATATTAACAATGGAATCGATTTAGCAGACTACGATTACCGTGCCTGTAACTTATCTATAGAAGATGATGATCTTGTTGACAAAATGAAATTTAATGTAACGTATACCGGAACTATTCGACCGGTCAATGATGTCGCTAATCTGTTGGATACTGCAGTAATACTGAGGAATAAGAAAAATTATGATGATATTCAGTTCTTGATTTATGGAGATGGAGTGCAGCTACCAGAGTTAAGAAGAAGAGTTAAAAATGAAAATTTGGTTAACGTGAAGCTAAAAGGCTTTATAAATCGACAATATATACCGTATATTTTAAATCACTCGGATGTTACTATACTTAACTATGCACAAAAACAGTATAATTGGACCCGTGGGAATAGCTCAAATAAGCTTTTTGAATATATGGCAAGTGGCAAACCTATTATATCAACTGTACGCATGGGTTATTCGATTATCAATCGGTATCAGTGTGGAGTTGAATTGGAACAGGACACACCGGAACTGCTGGCTGAACAGATTATTAGATTTCATGATATGAGTAGAGAGGAAAGAGACAGCATTGGAAAAAATGCTAGAGATGGTGCCAAAGATTTTGATTTTAGAATTCTGACAGATAAATTATTACATGTTATTGAGAGCGTAGTGCAATGCGGAAATTAGGAATGTTAAAATCGATTATATTTGAATATGGAATTAGATGGGGATTCTATCGACTACTATATAGCATAAAAATCAAGTCTTTAAAAAGGTTACCCAAGCTAGAAAAATTGTACGAAAAAAAACATTTGTATCCAACAAGACTTAACCTCTTTTGTATAGATGTAGATATCCTGCGAGTTTTTATAAAAAACCTTGATAAAACAGAGCAAGAGAGATTGTTGGATATTGCAAATAATGCATGTCGAGGAGTTATAAAAGGATTTTCTTCTTTGAATTTAGATTATGGATATCCATTAGATTGGCAATTAAATCCTTTAACCGGAAAGAGGTATGATGAGCTTAAGAAATGGTACGAAATACCTGATTTCAATACAGAAAATGGAGATATAAAGGTTGTTTGGGAGGCCTCAAGGTTTTCTCATTTTATCACCCTTGCAAGAGCATTTTTACTTACTAATGATGAAAAGTATTATAGGGCATTTAGTGAACAGCTGAAAGATTGGGTTGAGAAGAATAAATATGGTTATGGGGCTAATTATAAATGTGGACAAGAGTGTAGTTTGAGGATGATAAATGCTTTACTTGCCTATACTATATTTGAAAAAGTGGGAATTACGAGTAATATTGATGCCATATATCTTAAGGAGCTGATTAATAGTTGCTATAGTAAGATATTAAGCAATTTCTTTTATGCATATAAGTGCATCAAAAATAATCATACTCTTTCGGAATTGATGGGAATGATTGCAGGGGCATATTGTTGTGGAGATGATAGGCAAATTGAAAAAGCATATAAGTTTTGCAATAAAGTTATAGAAGAACAGTTTATGGAGGATGGGGGGTATAAACAGTTTTCCTTTAATTATCAAAGATTAGCATTACAAGATATCGAATGTATCATCTCCATGTGCAAAGCAACAGGTAAACAGCTAAGTAGAAACAGCATAGAAAAGATAAGGAAATCTGCACTCTTAATGTATCAATGTCAGGATGAAAACGGTGATATGCCAAATTATGGAGCAAATGACGGGGCATTAATCTTTCCGGTTACATCGTGCGGTTATAGAGATTTCCGTCCGATAGTTAATGCTATATATGCATTAACTGCAGGGAATAAATTGTTTGATGATACTCAGCTTCAGGAAGAATTAATTTGGTTCTCCGGGAAAGGAATCGAACAATATGGTAGAGAAAAGATTGAAAAGGTATCATCACAATTTTGGCATGCTGGATTATTTACATTAAGAAATAGTGACTCATGGGCAATGATTGTAGCAAATGGATTTCATTCTAGGCCATCGCATATGGATCAGCTGCATTTTGATCTTTGGATTAATGGTGTAAATGTATTATGTGATAGTGGAACATTCTCTTATGCTTCTAAAGAGGGGAGAGAATTGGTGAAAAATAGTGCTCATAATACTGTTATGGTCAAGAATAAACTACAAATGAATACCTATTCTCACTTTATGGTTACGGATTGGACGAAACGAAAATTAGCAAAAATAACAGAGGATAGTTTTGAGGGAAATATAGAATCCCAAAATGGATATACACATAAAAGAAGAGTATTTTCCAAAGGAAATAGGTATATTATTATGGATAAAGTAAGTGAAGATGCTCTGATTCACTTTCATACGCCTTGTAAAGTCATTGAGGAAAAAAACGAGATACTTTTTTTTAAGGCTGGTAGAGAATTATGTAGAATGGCTGGTTTTGTTGATTACGAAATAAAAGAAGCGTATAGAAGTGTTTATTATTTAAATAATGAAAAAATTAATGACGTTATTTTAAAAGTAAAAGCAGATCAAGAACTTATAGTTACAATAGATAGGGGGAAAGAATAGATGATAAATGTTATAGGTCTAGGGTATATCGGCTTACCGACAGCACTAATGTTGGCGAGTCATGGAGTGGAAGTTGTAGGTACTGATTATAATAAAGACTTGATTAGTGTTTTAAATTCCGGAAAAACAACATTCAAAGAGAAAGGGCTTGATGACTTATTTCAGGATGCATTAAAGGCCGGTATTAGATTTACAACGGAGTATCAACATACGGATATGTATATAGTTTCCGTACCGACTCCTTATGATAAGTTTAGTAAAAAGATAGATCCCGGTTATGTGATTTCCGCTATAAAAGATATTCTTAAAGTTGCACCGAAAGATGCAATTTTAGTTATAGAATCTACAGTTTCACCCGGGACGATAGAAAAAAATATACGTCCAATTCTGGAGAGAGAGAATAGAAATGATATTCGTCTTGCTCATGCGCCGGAAAGAATTATTCCGGGAAATATGGTTTATGAGCTACTTCATAACAACCGAACAATTGGAGCTGATAGAAAAGAGGTCGGGGAAAAAGTAAAGGAACTTTATTCCTCTTTTTGCCAAGGAGAAATCATTATTACAAATATTAAAACGGCGGAAATGACAAAGGTGGTGGAAAATACTTTTCGAGCTGTTAATATTGCATTTGCAAATGAGTTGGCTAAGATTTGTAGGCATGACAATATGGATGTTTATGAAATTATAAAAATCTGTAATATGCATCCGCGGGTGAATATTCTTCAGCCCGGTCCGGGCGTTGGGGGGCATTGTATTTCTGTTGATCCATGGTTTTTAGTGGGAGATTATCCGAGTCTTACTAAAGTGATAAATGAATCAATGAAGACCAACGATTCAATGCCTGATTTTGTTTTACATAGAATATATGACATTATGAAAGAGAATTCTATGAATGATGTAAAACGGGTTGGGTTGTATGGACTGACATACAAAGAAAATGTGGACGATATGCGCGAGTCTCCGACACTTCAGCTTTTGGAAAGTCAGAAGCATCACCTTGCTACCGGACTAAAAGTATATGATCCCTATATTGAGAAAGATGTTGTGGCTAACCAGTATCATAGTCTCGATGAATTCCTTAAAGATGTTGATTTCGTGGTCATCATGGTTAAACACAACGAAATTAAAGAGAATATGGGTAAGTTATCGGATAAGATTGTTTTGGATTGTCATAATATCTGTAATAAGCCTGGTGTTTATCATTTATCATAGAAAGAAAAAAGTGGAAAGGTTATCAAATGAAGACATGTTTTTTACTCACACATGTTCCGGATCCGAAAACGAATAAACGCATAAAAGTTTTTAAGGAATATGGGATAGTAAACGTTATATGCACGAGAAGAAAGAGCCAAGATATTTGGGAACCTGCGTTTAACGATGTTAGTCATTTTATTTATGATGTGGATTTACCGACGGCACAGCATATTTTAAAGAGATACATAGTATCTAGAGGGTATCAAAAAAAGGCATTAGCGAAATTAAATGAATTGAAACCGGATTTGATTTATGCAGATGGGCTTGATTCTTTACTTATAGCGGAAAAATATAAACAACAACATCGGGATATTAAGCTATTTTATGATGTGGCAGATCTTCGAGAAATATATATTGAAGAGCCTAAAAAGTTAATCAACAGGATTATAAGCGAAAGCATTAAGAATATTGAAAAGAGATGTTTTAGAATAGTTGATTATCTGGTTATCACTTCGGAAAAATTTTATAGTGTATATTACTACAAACTAGTTGATAAAGAGAAGGTGTTATTTATTCCTAATGCCCCTGAAAAGGAGGTCTTTGATAAATATATTAAGAAGAATGACGGAGTTTTTACGGTCGGCTTTATAGGTGGCATTAGATATTTAGATCAGATGAAGATGCTGGTTGATGCAGCAGAGGTTTGCGGTTGTAATGTGCTATTTGCAGGCGCAGGCGGAACGTCACATGACTATGAGGAAATTTCTAAGTACTGCAGCAACAAAGCTTGGGTAAAATTCACAGGAAAATATGATTATAAAATGGATATAGCTAATCTATATAGTAGTGTTGACTGTGTTTATGCCGTATACAATGCTGATAATCCTAATGTGAGAATAGCCTTGCCTAATAAATTATATGAATCCGTGTATTGTAGACTTCCTATTATTGTAGCGAAGGGGACGTATCTATCTGAGCTTGTAGATAGATGGGGAGTAGGGATAGCTGTTAATCATAAAAATTCTAAAGAACTGATAGATGCATTAACAGAACTTAGAAATAATAAAAAAATGAGAAAAGTATTTGAGGAGAACTGTATTAAGATCACAGAAGAAGTAGTAGCGGACAAGTACTTAAATCAGTTGGTGGAGAAGATACAGAATGACAAAAAGTTATAAACAGAAAGTTCTCATATCTATAGATACAGAAGGCCCTGCCGGAAAAAAGCCGGTTGATGCTTTGATTTTTGGAAAGACGAAATCCGGGAAGGAATATGGAATCCGTTATTTAATGGATTTGTTCGATGAATATGGAGCGAAAGGCTTGTTTTTTGTGGATTTTGCAGAAGCCTGGGAATATGGAGAGCAAAAAATCACAGAAGTAACTCAATGTATTCTTGACAGGGGACATAATGTCGGAGTTCACATGCATCCTGATCATATGGAAGATAAGAACCGAAGATATCTGTGGCAGTATAGTTTTGATGAACAGTTGGAAATGATATCTAAGTGTACTGAACTATATAAAAAATTAGTTGGAAAAAGTCCATTATCATTTCGTGCCGGAAGATATGGTGCAGATAATAATACAATCAAAATATTGGAACAACAGGGATACTTGTACGATATGAGCGAATTTTATGGGAACAAATATTGCAAGATAAATCCAGCTCCTTGTTTTAATCGAATGGTGAATATAGGAAGCAATAATATTATTGAAGTACCTGTAACATCTTTTAGAAGTTTTAAGTGTCCTTTTTACACAAGATTTGATAAAGTGGATTGCTCAATGGATATTCATGAGTTTTGTCGAGTTATAAATAAAGCATACCATGAGCAGTTAGTCGACGTAGTTTCTTTTTTTGTACATAGTTTTTCTCTACTCGATTGGAGACAAAATCCGGATAATCCTTTATTTAACAAGAAGCTTGGTCAACGTTTAAAAAAACAGCTTGAATGGATTAAGAATAATGAAAAGATGGAATTCATTTCAGAATCAGACTTAAAAAATATTAATATACATACCGGAAGTGTTGATACCGAGTTGGATGCCTCAAAAGGATTGATGGCATACTATTTTTTTATAAAACGAGCATTAAGAGTATTAAAAGATAGGAGTATGCTAAATGTATAAAACGAAAAAAAAACAGCCAAGAATACTATATTTTTCTTTTATTACTCCTACTGAAAGGTTTGGCGGCGGAATAGGAGCATTACAGTCATTGCACTCATTATGTAGCTTTGCAGATGTGACATATGTTGGACCTGAATTTAATCAATGCGAATTTGATGAATACAATATAAAATTAAAGAGTGTTTGTATCATTAAACAAAGCAAGGATATCCTAAAGAGGGTTGCTCGTCTTGTATTCAGAGGAATAACCACAAGCTTTTTTGAGTCCTGGTTTAAAATTGTTGCAACAATAGACGCTAAAGAATTTGACTGTTGTTATTTGGACTATGCGAGACAAGATTTTGTTGTGTGCTGGGCAAAAGAAAAAGGATTACCGGTGATTGTCAGAGCTCATAATGTAGAAAGCGATTATTTTGACGCATTATATAAAAAAAGAAAAAATTTAACCAATTTTATACACAAGAAACTAGGTAAAAGAGCAGAAAAAAAATGCATACAATACTCGAATGTTATACTTGCTTTAACTCCCCAAGATCAAAGAAGGCTTGCTGAGTTATATGGTCGAGATAATAATATCAAATTAATGCCAGTATGTGTAAAGCAATTTAATACATCTATGAAGGAAAGATTACCGGAACCTTTCGTAGCGATTACCGGTTCGTTATGGTTTGGTCCAAATGCTGAAGGCACTATATGGTTTCTTGAAAATGTATGGTCAAAGCTAGATGAAGATTTGAGAGACAAATATGCATTAGTGATTGCTGGATCCAATCCAAATGATAAGATTAGGCATCTTGCAGATATGATTCCTAACGTTTTTTTATACTCGAATCCCAATGATATAGATCCTTATTATCTGCAGGCTTATGCATATGTAGCACCGATTTTCTATGGAGCTGGGATGAAAGTGAAGATAGCGGAGGCTCTTTCGTGTGGCCTTCCGGTTATTACGACGAATCATTCCAGTGCCGGATATGAGTCTGTACAAGATTTAATTACCGTTTGTGAAACATCAATGGACTTTATCCGAGAAATTCGAGGTCTATTAAAAACAGACGAATCTGCTTATGGACAATTAAGAAGAAGGATTTCAGAAGGCTTTGCAAGTAATTATTCACTTCTGCAATCATGCAAAATTGTAAAAGAAACTTTTGAAGAAATAATAGAGGGATGAGTTGATGCTTTGGTATTGGATTGTTTTTTTAAGTTTAATGTTGCTGACCTTATTGGAACAATTCAGCAATATCGGAAGGCAGAGAGCAAAACTAATTTGTTTAATATATTCAATTTTCTTTGTGTTTATGAGCACTATAAGGTGGAACCAAACACTCGGGGATTGGGAAGGATATTATAACATTTTTAATTGGGAAAATATTCGTTCTTTGAAACAAGTATTTACTATTCATTATTGGCCCTTTGAGCCTGCATATTATTTGTCCATGAGAATGATTAATTACTTGACGGGAAGTTATACAGTTCTACTATTTTTTATGGCTTCTGTTGCTTCTTTTTGCTTTTATCGGGCATCAGTTTATCTTGACGAGAGACAAGTTGGGCAGGCAAACAATGAGTTTACATCGGGGAACAGAAAAAATAATAAATCTACATTGATAACAACTTATTTCATATGGTGGGCTACAGGATGTGCAAGTGTATTTGTGGTTAGAACTAATATTGCGGTTGCGATATGTTTACTCTCAATAAAGTACATTGAAAATAAAAAAATATGGAAATTTATCTCAACGATTTTATTTGCTTCGATGTTTCATTTTGTAGCCATTGTGTTCTTTATAGTATATCCGTTTTATCATAAGAGATTTGGCTTAAAAAAAATACTTGAAGGTCTAACCATGGCACTTGCAGTTGGTACTATAGGAATTCAAAGAATAATTCCTATAGTCGGGATACTCGGGGGGCGATATGCTGAAAAAATAAGTTCTTACAATATGAATAGAACAGAAAATTTCGCATATCTTAGTTATTCAAATACTTTTTTGGTTATCAGGGCAATGGCGAATACAATACTTATTATACTGATTATTTTGTATATAGGACGAACGTTAAGGTATAATTTAAGGTTTACAGGGCTATTCAATATATATATTATAGGTGCATTTATTCAGGCTTTGACAATTGGCTATAATATGGAATTTGCAAGGATTGCTGTATTTTTCTTAAGTGCTCAGTTTTTTCTTTTGCCATATATTTTTAGAATTAGGAGAAACTCTTTTGAAAAATTAATATATTTTATAATGTTATCAATTTTTATGGGGGTGAAGATGTTTTCACTTCTTAACAGTACTCCTGCATATTCAATGTTTACAACTATTTTTTCAAAGTGATGATAAATAAAAAGAAATTATAGATTTGAAAATAGTCAAAATATGCTTGTCATAAATTATAAGTTGGAAGGATGGTAGTTAATTGAAAAAAATCATGGTAGTTTTCGGAACTCGCCCAGAGGCAATAAAGCTTTGTCCACTAATAAATGAGATTAAAAAAAGAAAACAATTGCAAGTTGTGGTTTGTGTAACTGCGCAACATCGTCAAATGTTGGATCAAGTTCTTGAAGCGTTTTCTATTCGGCCTGATTATGATTTGGATATCATGAAGAATAGGCAAAACCTTTTTGATATTACAACTAATATTCTCAGCTCGATTGCAACCGTCTTGGAAAAGGAAAAGCCGGATGTGGTTTTAGTTCATGGAGATACATCTACAACATTTGCTACTGCTCTAGCATCTTTTTATCTTCGAATTCCAGTGGGGCATGTGGAGGCGGGACTTCGGACATATAATATCTATTCTCCATTTCCAGAAGAATTCAATAGGGAAGCTGTATCTATTGTGGCTGAATATAATTTTGCCCCGACACCTCTTGCTAGAGAAAATTTATTACGAGAGGGTAGAAAAGCTGAGAATATATATATCACCGGAAATACAGTGATTGACGCAATGCAACATACTGTTAAGGATGAATACACCCATCCGGAGTTGGAATGGGTAGGAAGAGACAAGCTTATTTTTATAACAGCGCACAGAAGGGAGAATTTAGGGGATCCTATGCGCCATATGTTTAAAGCTATAAGACGAGTTCTCGATGAACATCCTGATTGTAAGGCAATCTATCCTATTCATATGAATCCTTTGGTTCGGGAACTGGCAGAAGAGGAATTAGCAGATTGCGATAGAATACACATTATTGAACCAATAACTGTTTTTGATTGCCATAATTTTGAGGCAAGGTCATTTCTTTGTTTGACAGATTCCGGGGGAATACAGGAAGAGTGCCCGACATACGGAGTTCCTGTACTAGTTATGAGGGATACTACGGAGCGACCGGAGGGAGTGAATTCAGGGGTATTGAAGTTAGTCGGAACTGATGAAGATGTCATTTATAAAACATTTAAACTCCTTTTAGAAGATAAGACTGAGTATGAAAAAATGAGTAAAGCCAGTAATCCATATGGGGATGGACATGCATGTGTGCGAATAGCGGATATTCTGGAAGGTAAGGAATATACGCCATGGAAACCGTACTATGAAGAATAAGACAGTGCAAAGCCTTGATACAAATATCTACTAAAGATTTATATGTAATTCTAAATTAAATGGTTTCTTATACTCTTTATTAACAATGGCAACTTTTTATGCTACTTCTCCTGTTTGTAGATAGTGGAGATTTTAAATATTACGAAAAGTGGAGATAGGGATTGGGGTATGGATAGAAGTAGAAGGTAGGGAAAGTCACTTAGTTGATGAGGAAAGTATATCAATACTTTAGCTAGTAAGGAGAATAGTCGTGATTGAAAAATTTGAATATGTCTCTTTTGATTTATTTGACACCTTAATATTTAGAACTGTACAATCACCTCAGGATGTCTTTAGAGTGATTCCAATTCTTTACAATGAGAGAAATACTGTAGAGAAAGTTGATGAGCATAAATTCTATATAGACCGTATTTTTGCTGAGTGTAAAGCTAGAAAAAAAACCGAAAAAGAAGAAGTATCTTTGGACGAGATATATTCCAATCTCGAATATCCGGATTTGTTGAGAGATATTCTAAAAGAAATTGAAATCGAATTTGAAATCAAAAACTGTATTAAAAACGAGGCAATTATACCAATACTTCAAGAATGCTTAAAGTTAAGGAAGAAAATTATTATAACGACAGATATGTATTTGCCTCGCAAGTGTATAGTTGAAATTTTAAAAAAAATAGACGTAACTTACGAGAAATTATATATTTCAGCTGAAGTAGGTTTAACAAAATTAAGTGGACACTTGTATGATTATATTTTGCATGATCTTAATATAGATAACACTAAAATCATACATATTGGTGACAATCTAATTACTGATATTAGTAAGGCTAAATCACGAGGTATTGAGGCACTGCTTCGCCCTGATCAAGGCCACCCCAAAGTTTATTCATCAGATCGGATTGGTTTAAATCCCGGTTTAAACCATCTAATCAGTTTAGCCAATCATTGTTCAGACAATACGGTTAAGAGCCGCATAGGAGAATTCACTCTTGCGCCATTTTTGTTTGAATTTTGCCATTGGATTAATAAAAAAAAGAGGGAACTTAAAATAAATAAACTTTATTTTTTGGCAAGAGAGGGATATTTAATAAAAAAAGTTTATGAAAAATTGTTTCCGGAAGAGTCTGAAAATTGTATTTATTTAAGACTTAATAAAAATATCATGCGTTTACCATCTCTATATTATGATGCGTCTGTCGATACACTAATTAGACTTTTGCCGAGTAAGTCGATTTTTTCTTGGAAACAAATCATTCAAATATTAATAAATGGTAGTGATGAAGATATGTTGAATATCTTATCTTGCCAAAAAGATATAGGCATAGACATTAAAGAAGAGGTGAGTGTGCAAGATATTTTGGCACATAAATATGATGAGGTAATTAATAAAATACTCCTAACTATTAGGGAAAAATGTAGGGAGCAAAATAAGCTACTTTTTTTATATTTAGAGCAAAATGGACTATTTGAAGGTACGATAGGTCTTGTTAATAATAGTATTAATGGAAATACACAAATTAAGTTGGAAGAGATATGTCAACGGGCTAATTGTAAGATAAATATGTATGGAATTCAGTTTGTTAAGTCGGTATCATGTGAAAAGAAGCTTGGAGATAAGGTGGTTGCATGGCTTACAGTTGACTCGTTGCCGGTAAGTATAATTGAGGAGTTTAAATCGGAATGTATTTTGTTTGAGCATTTAATGTTTGAAAATGTTGGAACAGCAAATAGTCTATCTATTGTTGCTGGGAAAGTTTTTGTAGAATTAGATGATATAGGGAAAGAGAAAGAAAATACTGAACTAATAAGTAATATTCAAGAAGAGGCTTTACAGCTTTTTGATTTATATGAAAAATATGGATATGTTCCTATAGGCCATGATGCTATTGATTTATACTTACAGTTCAAAAAAAACCCTTTTCCTGAAGATCTAAAAGCGATTTCGATGCTTTATGATAGGGATTTTGATGGAGAGAAAAAACTTGTTGAAATTGTAGAGTTTAGATATAAATATTTATTTAGAAGTAGAGATATCCCCCCCAGTGTGCTTTGGATTAATGGATATCTTACTCAAAAGGAAAGAAAAGATAAGTGGTTGTTTGATTGGTTAAATATCTGCAAATTCAATAGAATGAGTTTGGGTAATTGGTATTCCTATGCTAAATATAGATTACTTGATAAATTGATTTTGAACACAAGTGAAAAAATACAGCTTAAAATAAAAATGCTTAGAGAAAAGTTTAAATGATTAAAAAAATATATACAAAATATAAAGGTATGCCAATTATCCTTAAGAGTGGGATTTGGTTTACAATTTGCGGCTTTTTGCAGAAGGCGATTTCCATGTTGTGCACGCCTTTTTTTACGAGAATCTTGACAAGAGAGCAGTATGGAGTTGTCAATACGTTTATGGCATGGCAGTTGGTGATTAATTTATTAGTCACTCTAACCTTATATAGGTCCATAATGAATCTATATGTTAGATATGAAAATAAAAAAGAAGTTTTATCTTCCTTATGTAGTTTGAGCCTGATAATTACACTAACATGGACTCTTCTTGCAATAGTATTTATTAATCCCTTATCGAAAATCATAGGACTTTCTAGACCGCTTATCCTGTGCCTTTTTCTATATTCAATTGGGGAGTCCATCATTCAATGCTGGATGAATTACAAAAGATATATTTATGATTATAAACCGGCTATATTTGTCTCCCTGCTTATAACTATTATATCCGGTTTTGGAGGAGTGTTCTGCATTATTTTTATTGCAGCGACAGCGGAATGGAAGATATACCCGCAAATATTTGCGTATCTATTATTAGGAACTATAATTTATTTATTTTTGATGTTAAAAGTTCGAAAGTTTTATAATAAGGGAGTTTGGCTCTATTCTTTATCATTTTGCTTAGGATTAATGCCTCATTATTTGTCTGAATTTGTTCTCCAAAGCTCCGATAAGATAATGATAGATAAAATGTGTGGCGCATCGGATGTTGCGTATTATAGTGTCGCTTATTCCGTTGGTTCGTTAATTCTCTTGTTTGCAAGTGCACTAAATTCCTCTTTTGTACCCTATCAATATCAGATGATACAGTCAAAGAAAAATAAAACACTGGCGCAGACAACCAATTTTTTTATGGCGTTTTTGGCAGGAATCTTGTTGTTAATAATGCTATTTGGATATGAAATTGTACTTGTTTTTGGCGGAGAAAGGTATTTACCCAGTATTCAGGCGATAGTGCCAATATGCCTAGGGGTATACTTTAATTATATGTTTCAATTATTTGCCAGGGTACAAGAGTATTATAATAAAAAGATAACTATAGTTATTCCTTCAATTATATGTGCGGCTCTAAATATTTTACTTAATTATATTTTCATTAAGATATATGGCTATGTTGCTGCTTCTTATACCACCTTTGCTTGCTTTGCTATATTTTGCTTTATTCATTATGGATTTTATAGAAAAACATGTATGATGGAAAATGAAGGCGGACTCATCTATGATGGAAAATTTTTATTAATATTATCGTTAGTAACTTCTATTTTGGGATTTGTGGTATTGTTTATTCAAAATATCCCTGTTTTGAAGTATGGATTCATTGTTATTATTATATTTGTCTCCATTTTAAAAAGGAAATGGATTATGGAGAATATTGGAAAGCTAAAAAAAATATAATGTTGTATTGAATCTGGAGTTTTTATAAAAAAGAAGGAGGATAGAAGAAAGCTGAGGAAACGGTTATGCAAAAAATAAGAAATAGTAATTTTGAACTTCTAAGAATATTATCTATGTTTATGATTATTTGTTTTCATTGCTCATTTCATGGAAAATTTTCTGATGGAGAGGGAAATAGGCTAATCATTAATTTCTTTAATATGTTAGGGGAATTAGGGGTAAATTGTTTTGTTTTAATTTCAGGCTATTTTTATGATAAGACCCGATTTAAAATCGATAAATTTATTAATCTGGTTGTTCAAGTTTGGTTTTATGTAATACTAAGTACTACTATTGCGAGCCTGTTTTTTAATCAGCAGTTTATTTATATTCTAAAAGAATGGTCTTGCCCATTTGCACCTGACAGGTATTGGTTTGCCCTAAGTTTCTTATTATTATATCTTTTTCAACCATTTATATTCATCTTTGTAGAGCGACTTAGTACTGGACAATTAAATCGTTTTGTGATGTTAAGTCTTATAATATGGAGTATTATACCATCCTTTTTAGGAAACATAGAGGGACAGCTGTTTTATAACCGATTCATTTGGATGGTTGTTATATATATTATCGGAGCATTTTTAAGTAGAAATTCTTCTACATTACAGATAACAAAGATTAGATGGATATTTTTATCAACCTTCATTTTTTTGGCTACGTTCATAGTATGCTTCACAAAATGGAATATAAATGGCATACCGGGAAATTACTGGTGGCCGCCTAATTCACTGGTACAGGTTATTTTGTCGGCTTCACTTTTTGCTATATTTTTAAAGATGGATATTAAGAATAATGCAATTATAAATTATGTTTCCTCGTGTACATTTGGTATTTACTTATTACATGATGGTGTATTGCAATCCATATTGTGGAATGATGTCTTTAGGACATATGAATTTGGGAATAATGGAAAAGTGATTTTGAGGATATTGGTTTCATCTCTTATTATATTTTTCTTTGGAATTATTGCGGATTCCCTATATAAAGTTTTTAGTAAAGCTATACAACCTATAGTAAAGTTTAGTTCCAGTTTTATAGATACAATCCTTAGAGTGTTAGAGGCTAGTGTTAGCAAGGTATTTTTGGGGGATGAGAATTGAAACCATTAATTTCTGTTAGATGATTTGAAGTGAGAGGGGATGAATTTTTTTTGTAAATGATGGTCGTCTATGAAATTCACTTTGCTTGAATAGCATAAACGTAAATAGTAAATAACCTGTCCGTTCCAAAAGATTATTCCGTGGTGGCAGAGCCACCGTTTCCGATAAATTAGAGCCACTGCATCTGATATTCAGAGCCGATTATCCGCAGTTGGGAGCCACCCAAAGGTAAATGGTAAATAACCTGTCTTCTTTTCCTTTTCCACAAAAATTGAGATAATCGTGAAAAGTGTGAAAAGTTGAACGCACTTTTTCCACTTTACAAACTTTTTCCACTTTGCACACTATCTCAGGGAGGAATTCAAGATGAACACAAAACTTGCTACAAGCAGGATGCGAACAGGGCAATATATGAAAAAATTTAATACAATTTGGAAATTGATCTTAAGAAAAATTTTGAAGTTGATAAACTCAGAAAAATTGTATATTTCATCTAAATTGAAGCGTAAAAAAAGGAATGGTTCAATAAACTCCAAAGATATCATTTCTGAAGATGAGGCAAATAAAAGAGAATTGTTTGATTCTCTGAAGAAGCAAAACTGTTTCTTTTTTACCGGTTCTGGTATTAGTCTTTCCTCTCAAGTCGCAAGTGTTAGCGATGTTTTAGGGCATACATGCAACGTGTTCCTCCCTGAATATGAGAGTGATTTTTCTCATGTTCCAGGGAAGATATCTCTCTCAAGAAAAGATTATATATGTAACTATATTCAGCCAGAATTATTTTATTCGATATTATTAGACTTTGCTCAAGATGAAACCGTTTTAGGAATGTGGAATTGTCTTAAACAAGATCATTATACAAAGCGGTATATTCCTAAGCCTAATTTTATACATTATTTTATAGTGGTATATTCATATCTCTCCAAAGTGCCAATATTTACTATGAACTACGATAAGATGTTTGAAAGTGCCTGTGAAATGTTAAACATTCCTTATTCTGTTCATGTTGATACAAGTAGATTGAGTGAACATAAAGAAGGAGTTGCAATCTGTAAATTACATGGTGACTTACAAGAAAATACAGGGGATAAAGTTACATCAAAGGATATTGGAACGACTATGTCATCTATCTCCAAAAAGAATAGTAAATGGTTACAGTACATTAATGCCAATATGAAACAATATGATATGTGCATTTGGGGATATAGTGGAAGGGATATAGATTATTTTCCTTTTATTAAAGATTATCCTAATACAACGAATAAAAAGAGATTTTGGGCAATTGGGAATCCTGAAAAATTTACTGTTGATGGAATAACGAAAGAAAATGCTTCATTATTACCAAATGTAAGAAGAATAAAAGGATACCCATCGTC
Organism: Lachnospiraceae bacterium; assembly: GCA_015258095.1. Classification (GTDB taxonomy): domain Bacteria; phylum Bacillota; class Clostridia; order Lachnospirales; family Lachnospiraceae; genus Oribacterium. Next base: position 26,800 of record JABZIV010000010.1, on the reverse strand, counting down.
AATGGAAGAGAAATTAACGGATATTTTAGATTATCTTGATAAGAAAGCTGGCTATATATCTTACATATTTCGTTTCCTAAAAGAAAAACCAGTATCTCAAAATGAAAAGGACCTGTTTTTAAGGGAGCTTGCAGAACAAATCTCTACATCACGTCCGTATTTTGACGGTGATTTACTATGGATGCAAATAATGAGGCAAACTGGACATAATAATGATTTAGAAGAAATTATTCTAGAAACACTTGAGAAAGTCTCTGCAGGTAAAAAAATACTAAAAGAAAAAGAAAAATTCCTATTATATGAAGCAAGGATTTTTTTGGCGAGAGAAAGAGCGGATTTTTCAGAATACATAAATCTAGCTAGAAACTTATATTGGATGGTGAGTAAGAGTACATTATCGAATGAAGATAAAAATAGGTATTGTAACCTGGCGTTGGTACAATATGTTTCTTCCTTGCAGATGTGTATTCCTTCAGCTTTAGCATTACGTGTGCCGGTATTTCAAAGGCGATATGGGCTATTGATTTTGGTGAGAATTGGGTTTGCAATTTTAAATTATAGATTCAATAAGAACAAATATATCGATGGTTATAACAAAACACTTGTGCAGGAATGCAAGTTAAGAACTTTGGCCATCGATTATAGAATCCCTTTTTTAAAAGATAAAGCATTGAAACAACTAAAAAAATTAAGGGAACAAGCCTATGAAATTGGAAATTATGAGACTGTGATAGGTACAAATAAATATTTGGGAAGATTAGATGCAAAATCAAGATATTTTACGGAGGCCGATAACTTTGCCAAAATGGTGAGTGACTTAAGTGTATTATCTATTATTAATAGGAATAATAACCCTGACAAGGCATTACAATATGCAATAGACAACGGAAATAATTTAAATATTGTAAAAGCAATTTTTCAAAAAAAGGATTTAATTAATAAAGGTGAAAAAAATTATGATATAAAAAACGAAGACAAAGAAAGACTTTTAGAAACGATTCATAAAATAACACCGAAAAGGCTAAGTAAAACATTATTGGCGATAAGCAAAAGAGAAGGCTTATTGAATTAGAAGGTGAAAAAAAGTCTATGAAAGTATATTTATGAGCGCGTTTGAAGGTAAATGGTCAATAACCCGTCATCTTTTTTCTCTCTACAAAAATTGAGATAATCGTGAAAAGTATGAAAAGTTGAACGCACTTTTTCCACTTTACAAACTTTTTCCACTTTGCACACTACCTCAGGGAGGAATGCAAGATGAACACAAAACTCGCTACAAGCAGGATGCGAACAGGGAAATGGGCTAACATTATTAAAGATTGTACGAGGAGAGTGGTCTAAAAGTAGATGACTATTGTGCACAGCATGGCCTCTCCAGAAATGCCTACTTCTACTGGCTTCGAAAGGTAAAGGAAGCCGCCCTTACGCAAAGTGGATTTGTGGAAGTACGGCAACAGGTGGAGGTTTCCTCCTGCTATCCATCTCCAAAGTTAACAGCGTCCGTAAACGAAATAGTTTTAGGGATTGACGAAAACACGCCGATGGATTTACTGGCAAATGTTATAAAGGTCTTGAAAAATGCTTAACGATGCTTCCGGATTCAAACACATCTATCTCTGTGCCGGATATACAGACCTTAGACGCGGTATTGATGGTCTGATTGCAGTTGTCAATGCCGGTTTTAAACTTGATCCCAGGGAATCAGGCTCCATCTTTTTGTTCTGCGGTCGAAGATGTGATCGCATAAAAGCTCTCCTCTATGAAGGAGACGGTTGGCTTCTTTGCTATAAACGATTTACAGATGGAAAGCTACAGTGGCCGCGCAGTACCAGTGAAGCCCGTACTTTAACCCCTCAGCAGTTTTCAATGAGCGATTGACCGAATTTTCGGTTGGCAAATACAGCGGATGTAATCAAAATCCGGCAGGTGCTTCTGCTTGGAAGTTTTATTGTCTTTCGGAAATAGCATTTCCTCTAAGACACTGTCCGTCATGTCGTGATCCAACGGACAGGAGATATGTAACTCCCTAGCACGTTTAAGGACTTTGTTGACGGTGTTGCGGGACACTCCCGCACTTGCAGTGATGCTGCGTTCACTGAGATCCAGGCTGTTAAGCCTTAGGATTTCTCGGTATTGAGTCATAATTTTGACTTCTTCATCTGTATTCACACCTGAGTGTGTACATACAGTATAAAGGAGTTTTTCCTATAAACAGGAGACGAAAGTGGCTCTCGGGCACCGGAATTCGTGGCTCTCTTTTTCCGGAACGGTGGCTCCGAAAATCCGGACAGGTGGCTCAAAGTATCCCGGAATAATCTTGATTAACGAATGCCATTGACTATGTCAAGTAGAAAATGTATGCTCATTAGGAATATTTGTGCGATAGAGGGGGGGATGAATATGGCTAGTTCCGATCAGATAAAAAGCCTGATTAAAGCGCACCTTGATCAGAATGATGAAAAATTCAAAACAGTCGTATTACAAATCGCAGCCTCTGAAGCAAAACAGGGGCATGAGATTGTTGCCCGAGAACTTAAAAAGTATGTAGACAATATGACTCGTCACAAGAATAATATCATAAAAATGAATAATGACGATTCCATGTTTCTTACATTGATGCCTAATGATAGATTGTCCGATCTTATTGTGTCTAAAGATCTTGAAGAGAGGATAAAAAGGATACTCCGAGAGTATAGAAATAAAAATAAGCTTAAACAATATGGATATGGCAATAGAAGGAAGATCCTCTTGGAGGGAAATCCGGGGACGGGAAAGACCTTTACGGCTTCTGTAATAGCATCAGAATTGGGATTGCCTCTCCATATTGTTCAAATGGATAAGGTAGTTACAAAATTCATGGGTGAAACGAGCGCAAAACTACGCCGGATTTTCGATTCGGTTGACACGAGCATAGGAGTTTATCTGTTTGACGAATTTGATGCGATTGGTGCTGACCGAGGCTTGGATAACGAGGTCGGTGAAGCCCGAAGAATTTTAAATTCTTTCTTGCAGTTTATAGAGCAAGATGAATCGGATAGTATTATAGTAGCTGCGACAAATAATCAGCAGATATTGGATCAGGCATTATTCAGACGTTTTGATGATGTGCTTCATTATTTAATGCCGTCTGAAAGAGAAATAGAGAGATTATTTGAATTTAAATTGGAGGGATATTGTCCGGATTTTATTCCCGGTGAGGCGCTGCTTACAGCGGCAAGGAATTTAAGCCAAGCGGAAATCATTCGCGTTTGTGACGATGCTATAAAAGATTCAATTTTATACGGTGGTGAGATAACAGAAGAAAGACTTCTTTCCTTTGTGTATGAACGAAAGCTGGCGTATATCCCCAGGGAGGCATAAAACATGGCAGGGAAGAAACGTAATATATTTCTCCATGAAGTGAACAGAATGTCATATTCTTCAGAAGGAGCGCACAATACAGACTCCTTTCCTGTACGATTAAATCCGAGACAACATGCAGAGCATATTGAAAGTCTGTTGAAACAATGCATGGAAGAAATTCCGACTCAAACCAAAGCGAAAATTTTGAGGGGAAAAGAAGGTTTGTATTTGGAATTTTCAGGGGAAACAAATAAGGAACTTAATACAAAATCTCTAGAAAATATACGTAAGGGGATTAGACTTCTTAATATTCAAGAGGAAAATGACACTACAAAAGCTACAGTATACGTTCCCTTAGACAAGACAGAATATTATTTGCGGAAAGTGGATGAATATAGGAAAAGTTTGGGTGGAAAAGGGAACCCTAAAAATAATGACTTAATTCGAAGTATAGAATATGTTAGAAGAGCGAGAATTGAATCTTTCTGGATAGGAAAAAATGAATTTATGCCTGCACAAGAAGCAGTTTGGTGTGAAGTATGGCTAAGATATAAGCAGAATAAAGATGTAGTTGAGACAAATTTTAAGAACTGTTGTAAAGAATTAAATATTGCTTGTAAATCCCAAAAAATCAGCTTTCCTGAAAGAATGGTCTGTTTAGTAAAGGCCAATAAAGACAATTTGATTGACTTGTTAAGGACATGTGATGATATCACTGAATTCAGAAGAGCGCCTGAATCAACTTCCTTCTTTGATGGGCTCTCGAGGGGAGAACAAAAAAATTGGGAAGACGATTTGTTGGAAAGGTTGAGAATCGGGGATTCTAAAACCACAGTCTGTTTACTGGATACCGGCATTTCTGCAGAGCATCCATTAATTAAACCTCATATAGTTCGTGGGGGAATTCAGTCAGTAGATACTGCTTGGTTCACTTCTGATCATGATGGGCACGGAACGGAAATGGCCGGGCTTTTGTTGTATTATGATTTGAAAGAAAAGCTTATCTCGACAGAAGAGGTTTTTGTTTCGCACAAATTAGAAAGTGTGAAAATCTTACCGCCTAGAGGTGAAAATGATCCAGAGTTGTATGGAGCCGTTACAGAACAGGCAGTTGCGTTAGCGGAAATACAAAATCCGAAAGTGAATCGAAGCATCTGTATGGCTGTGTCTGCACCGGAATATACGGAAGGAGATGGCCGGCCGTCTTCATGGTCAGGCACTCTAGATAGTCTTGCTGCCGGAGTTGACAGTGAAGATAGAGATAAAAGATTAATACTGGTGAGTGCCGGAAATGTACTTCCTAATGAATTTGCTAAAGGGGTAGTATATCCGGAGGTGAATGAGCTTCATAGTGTGGAAAATCCGGGACAGTCATGGAATGCTTTAACAATTGGGGCATATAACCAGGATGTTGATATTCAGCATGAAGATTTTTCCGATTTTGCTCCTTTAGCCGATGTCGGTGAACTATCTCCCTATAGTGCTACATCAGTAATTTGGGATAAAAAGTGGCCGATTAAGCCGGAGATTCTTTTAAATGGGAGCAATGTTGCAACAAATGGAACAGACTATTCGGAATGTCCGGACTTTTCTTTGCTAACGACGGGAAAAGATTATTCGAAACACCGTTTTTCGACTATTTGGGCGACGAGTTCAGCAACTGCACAGGCTGCGTGGATGGCGTCTCAAATCTATGTCGAGTATCCGGACATATGGCCTGAAACAGTAAGGGGGCTTATGGTTCATTCTGCGAGATGGACAGAAAAGATGCGTAGACAATTTTGTAATGATGACAAAAAGAGGTCGGGGAGATATAATCTCGTTCGTTCTTGTGGGTACGGTATTCCGAATTTAAATCGCGCAATTCAGTGTATGAATAACTCGGTAAATATAATCAGTGAAGAGATACTGCAGCCTTATAAAAAGAAGGAAAACGGTTCTAATTCAATGAATGAAATGCACTTGTATACACTTCCTTGGCCCAAAGAGGTTCTAAGAGATCTAGGAGAAGTGGATGCGGAATTAAGAGTGACACTCTCTTATTTCATTGAACCGAGTCCCGAGGCAGTTGGTTGGAAAGATAAATATCGCTATGCGTCTAGCGGTCTTCGCTTTGATGTAATCAATAACAATGAAACATTGGAAGACTTTAAAAAAAGAATCAATGTTGAAGCAAGAGGGGATGATAAAAAAGATAAAGGCGATGGAACTAGTGGAAGTGATCGCTGGTTCTTGGGCAAGAAAGTCAGAGATGTTGGATCACTTCATTCTGATTTTATGAAATTAACCGGGGTAGAATTGAGTGAAATAAACCAGATTGCCGTTTATCCGGTTTCAGGATGGTGGAAAGAAAGGGGATATCTAAATCGTTTTAACGATAAGATTCGCTATTCTCTAATAATAACCATCTCAACACCGAATCAAGATGTAGATTTATACACTCCTATAATCAACCAAATCGCAGCTCCTGTTGAGGTAAATATCTAATTTCTTTCTTTCTTTCTTTCGCCAAAGCAATTCTTCTTATCTAAAAACATAGGAAGCCAGGGGATTAACAAAAAGCAAAAATAATTATTAGTTTTCTCTTAATATTCACCTTAAGAACTTCGTAATAATTCGTTTTTGCTTTGTAATAGACATATTGAGATACATACGCTATATTGAGACAGTCACGAGGAAAACCCTTAAGAACAAAAGAAAACAGTCTTTTGTTATAAAAAACTTGAATCGATTTAAAAAAGGGTTTATAATCGTCACGCAACTTGGATTATTCCATAAATAAAAAAGGAGAGTGCATTTATTATGAGAAAGCAAACAAAATTGGTTGCAGCTTTATCTGCAACAGCTTTACTTGCAATCGGCGCTTCAGCTGTAAGCTTTGCTGCTGGTTGGAACAACACAACAGGTACATGGCAGTATTTAGATAACGATGGCAACCCGGTTGCTGACGCTTGGAAGAAGTCCGGAGACTATTGGTTCTACCTTGGGTCCGATGGCAACATGGCTACCAACGAAGTTGTACAGAACAACAGTGATTATTACTATGTAAACCAGGATGGCGCTATGGTTACCAATCAGTGGGTAGCTTTCGACGTAGATTCCAGTGATACCGGTGCTGACCACAGATGGATGTATTTCGGCGCAGACGGTAAGGCTTACAGAAACAGTAATGATAAGCTTACTATTTCCGATATCAAAACCATCAACGGTAAGAAGTACCTCTTTGATCAGGAAGGCTATATGCTTTATGGTTGGCTTGGCGAGGACTCAGTTTTGAAGACTGATGACAATGCTTGGCAGGAAGCAGACTACTATTACGGCGGATTTGATGACGGTTCCGCTCAGCACGGTTGGGTTCAGTTGACTGTTCAGGATACAGATGGAAACGACACAACTGCTTGGTTCTACTTCGATGACAACGGCAAGATGACCAAGAACGGTAGGAAGACTATCAATGGTAAGACTTACTACTTCCGCCCGGATGGCCGTATGATTGAGGATTGGTCCAATGCTAGAAAGAACAGCGCTTCTCCTGCTGAGATGCTTCCGGCAGATTCTTCAAGCTCAAACATCGTATATGTAAACGGTGATGGCGGTGCCAGAAAGAATCAGTGGATTTGGGCTGTTCCGAGTAAGGAGTTGAATGAGGATGATTACTACGATGACAGCTACTCTTGGTGGTGGGCTGACAACAGCGGTAGGGTTGTAAAGAATACTGTAAAGAGAATTAAGAGCAAGTTCTATGCTTTCGATAAGCTTGGACGTATGCTTTCCGGATTACAGGTATCTAGCAATGGACGTACCGGTTTTGTAGCTAAGAATGCTGCTGGTGACAGTATTGGCGATATGGAGCTTGAAGATTACCTTGGATCCACCTTCGGTGGTGACATCTACTACTTCTCCGGTGACGGTGAGAAGGATGGCTCCAGAAAGACCGGATATCAGAAGGTTAGCTTCGCAGATGATGATTATCAGATGTACTTCCTGAACAATGGTAAGGCTGCTAATGACTTCCAGTCTAAGATTAAGAAGTATGTAAATAAGGGTGTAGTTCTTGCTGCTGATAACGATACTTCTAACTACGGTTATATCGCTGTTCAGGCTGCTAATAAGAATAAGCTTGCTGGCAATACAACAGTTGTTCAGTATGCAAATGGAACTACTACACCGACTGGAACGAATTTACTTGTTAATGCTGCTGGAACAGTTCAGAAGAACAAGTTCAACTTAAGAGACGCAAATGATATTTACTATGTAACAGATAGAGATGGTGTGATTGTATACGCTAACTATAAGAAGCTTTACACAACCAAGGGTGATGGACATGATGTAAACTCCGTTTCTATTACTAGAAACGGAAAGACTGATACGTTCTGGACTGAGTAATTTTAAGGCGTTTCATTAGAGCTCCCATTAGGGAGCTCTTTTTTTGCTCTAAGTAGAACAAGCGGATTATTGTCAAATAGGAAAAATAGAGCGAATAGGAAAAGCGTACGAATAGGGATAAATGGGGTTATAGGACAAAACGTGTTGATAAAAATGCTGTAAGTCCTTGTGCAGTAACAAGTTAGGAGAGTTTATTACTTCGAGTAATACTATTGAATATTCCGGTGTGGCAGAGTCGCTATTTCGGAAAAACGGAAACTGTCTGTCCGGCTATCGTAGCCTAATCTGAAATTGAGTCAGCAGAAGATTGCACTTAGCTTTGGGGGTCTCAAAGAAAACTGTTAACAAAATCCTTAAAGTCTCCAGTGAGAAAAATATCTCATGATCATTCTTAACTTCAATATTGTATGTTAACTTAAAGAGAGTTATAATACAGAAAAAGAGTTAAGATTATGGGTGATAACATGGAATATCTCAATAAAGTTCTTGGAGTTAAGGTTATCTATAAGGATGTAGAGTTTAAGCATTTGCCTAATTTTATAGCCACAAGGTATCGCTTACAGTTAGTGTCTATGAATGAACAGAAGATAATTTTTCTTTATCCTAAGACAGAACTGGAGCAGATTGAATTGCTGAAAAAGCATATTGCTCGGATACAGAAGAATGAGAACTTGCCCGTTGTGCTGGTGCTAAAGGAACTTAGCTTTCGCCAGAGAGAATATTTGATTCGAGAGAAGATTCCATTTGTTGCAGATGGAAAACAAATTTATTTGCCCTTTATGGCAGTGTATTTGCAGGAAAGGTGCAGCGCGGAAAAAATACCGCGGGAAGAAATACTTCCATCGGCGCAGATGCTTCTACTGCATTTCATTTATGGAGGCGCACAGGAATTATCTACAAGTCAAGCTGCAAAGGACTTGGAACTGACACCTACTTCTATATCAAGGGCATCGAGACAGCTTAAAGAAATGGGACTATTGCATATCAGGAAAGTCGGTGTACAGAGGATTATGCAATCTGAAGAATCTCCTAAAACCCTGTTTCAAAAAGCAGGAGATAAGTTACTGAATCCAATAAAACGAACGGTTTATATTCCGAAAAAATACGTGGGGACAGATTTGCTGGAAAGCGGATATTCGGCTTTAGCAGAGTATTCCATGCTGAACGAACCGAATGTCAGATGTTATGCGGCAGAAAGAATCTCTCAATGGAAAGATTTTACGACCAATAGCTTGCAGAATTCCAAGGTGCAAGTGGCAGTAGAGATGTGGAGATACAATCCACGAAAATTGTCCACACGAAATACTGTAGACGAGCTTTCTTTGGCATTGACATTGAGGGAAGATGCGGATGAACGGGTTGAAGAAGCAGTAGAAGAAATGCTGAATAAACTGTGGAGGAGGATAGATGGTTGCAGGAATTGATAGCTTTAAGGAATGGTTCAAGGGCAGTGAAGAACAATATGCAATCATTGGAGGAACAGCGTGTGACATTCTGATGACGGAAGAAGGACTGGACTTCCGAGCAACAAAGGACATTGACCTTGTTCTGATTATAGAAGCAGTTGACACGAATTTTGGAAAGAAATTTTGGGACTATGTAAAACGGGCTGGATATGAACATTGCAATAAAAGTTCGGGTATGCTGCAGTTTTATCGTTTTAGTCATCCAATCTCAAATCAGTATCCTGCGATGATTGAACTTTTCACACGAAAGCTGGATGCCATTCAGCTTCCTAAAGATGCAGTGCTAACACCGTTACCGATGGACGATAATATTTCAAGTCTGTCTGCTATTCTTTTAGACAATGATTACTACGAATTTTTGAAGCAGGGGAAAGTCGTTGTTGATGGAGTGACTGTCTTGGATGCGGCATATTTAATTCCATTTAAGGCAAGAGCGTGGATGGATTTGACAGAGCGTAAGGTCGCAGGAGAACACGTTGATAACAAAAATATTAAAAAACATAAGAATGATGTTTTTCGTCTGACGGAGTTGATTGATCCTACAGCTAAGATAGTGGCTCCCCAAGGAGTTTATGCCGATATTCAAGAGTTTGTCCAGCGTATGAAAAATGAAAACGTGGATATTAAGCAGCTGGGAGTGGTTGGCAGAACAAAGGAGAAGATTCTGGAAGAATTGAAAGGAATGTATGAGACTCTTTAAATAGATATTTGAACAGACAAGGGCTTTGATCTAACGAATGGGGGATATGCATGAGAGGTGGTGTGATGTTTAATAAAGATTTATTTCTCTCTTTATGTGGAAAGTATAATGTTGAGTTGAGTGATACTCTTACCCGTCCTATGATGAAAGTGGGATCAGAGCTGCATGATATTACGAATCGTGATATAAGCCGTGTATTTGCATCGAAGCAGACCTGTTTTTCTTATTACGGAAAGCGCTTTTCGAATAGAAGGAATAGCAAAGGATGATCTGAAAATCTAACAATCGATCAATGAAATAATGTATACAATAATAAAAAACAAAAAATTGGATATTTTTTATTGAATATATGTAAAAACAATGATACTTTATCTCTGTGTGAGGAGGTTGTTTTTATGTTAATAGAGTTTCGCTTTAAAAATTATCGTTCTTTTCGTGATGAATCAATCCTATCTATGGAGGCAACAGGGCTGGGCTATTTAAAGAATGTATTGATTCCTTTGACTTCGAAAATGAAATTACTTCCTGCTTGTGCTATATATGGAAAAAATGGGGGAGGGAAGAGTAATGTTGTTCGCGCTTTATGGCTTGCAGTACAGTTTATTTGTAATGCACAAAGAACGCAGCATGAAAAAGCATCGATACCGGTGCGCCCTTTTTTATTAAATGATTATTCTAAAAATGAACCAACTACTTTTGACTTTGAGTATACATTTAAAGGACAGAGATTTTGGTATGGCTTTTCAGCTACAAGAGAAAAAATAATTTCAGAGTATTTGTACCATTCACCAAAAGGACAGAAAGCGTTGGTGTTTCTGCGTGAGGGGAGATATTTTTCTTTTACAGAAGACAAGACCAGACGCAAGCTGATTGGAGAAATGGTTGCAGACAATCAATTATATTTCTCTATTGCGTGTACAATGAACGATGCTTCTTGCATGGAGGCAATGCAGTGGTTTAGAAATCAAATCTATTTTTCTAGAGACTTTGCTGAGATGCCTGCCCAGTTGTTGGAGTATTATGAGGATCCGTTTATGCTTGAGGCAATTTCGAAATATGCGAAAGCTGCTGATTTGGGGATTCAAGATATGCAGTTTGAAATGAATAATCAGGAGATAAATGGAAATAATAGTTTACCAACGGATATGCCTGATGAGTTAAAAAAAGGTTTGACCGGCTTTATGCAAGCGCTGACAGAGTCTTCGACCAATGGAGAGATTTTATTAAAGCTCCAGGAGGTAGTAGCAAAAACGAAGCATACCGGAGTAAATAAAAATGGTGAGCGGGCTTTGTATCAATTAGAATTGGCTGATGAATCAGATGGAACCAGAAAATTAATGTCGCTTGCACCTGCTGTTGAGTCGGCTTTAACTACTGGTGGAGTCCTCGTTATAGACGAAATTGAGAGAGAACTACATCCGGTTTTGGTTCAATATATCATTTCAAAATTTCAGAGTAAAACTACAAATCCGTTAGGAGCACAAATCATATTTACAACGCATAATACAGAGCTGATGAGTATGGAAATTTTAAGGAAGGATCAGATTTACTTTGCCGATAAAGAAAATTCGGATGGTGTTTCGGAGTTATATAGTATTAGCTTTTTCTCTACAAGAACGAGCGATAACATTAGAAAAGCATATTTTGCAGGAAAATTTGGCGCGATACCGAATGTTGAATTGGAGGAGGTGACCTGATGCCTCGCCAATTTAGAAAAGAAAAGCCATATATTGTGGTGTTTTGTGAAGGTAAAAGTGAGCAGGCTTATGTAGACTTTCTTAAAATGAAGTTTTAGACGCAGGCTTCCATTAAGCGATGTAGCACAGCAGGGCTGTTCCATGAAGCGATAGACAAGTTTAATAAGGACAAAAGATATAGAAATTTTATTGAAGTTACGGATGAAATCTGGTTTTTCTTTGATGTAGAGGAGAAAGATATCCATTCTCTCAGTGAACGACAGAGTATAATCAATAAACTTCGAAAGTTAAGAAAAAAAGAGGGAATCAGAGTTCGATTGCTTATGACCTCGGGGTGTATTGAATACTGGCTACTTCTTCATTATGAAAAATATAGTGCACCTGTTCGGATAGTTGCGGAAAAGAGGAATGTACTTATTAGGTTACGAAAGTATAAACCAAAGTATAAAAAAGGAGATTTTCAAATAACCGGAGAAATAGCCGAGAACTATCCTTTGGCAGTGAATCGTGCCAAAGAAGTTTTTAATGAACTTAAAAAATATGACATTCCGTCTTTTGAAGATTGTGACGAAAGAAACAACTGGCTTTGTGAACATTGCTATACATTCTCTACGGTTTTTGAAGCGATAGAGTTTCTGGAAGGTATAGATCCGTCGTTTCGAAACCGTAAGAACTTGTAAGATTATTCCGCTTTCAATTTTCCTTATAAAATCGTAGTATGAGAGAGCTTTGTTTCTAGAGTGCCGGTAGTGGAGGGGACTGTTTCGTGATTGAGACCGGGAATAGGCTTCTGTAAAGTGCGGTTACTCTATGAAAGATTTACGATGGGAAAGGATTGATAAGGAAGTATGGGATTTTTGGGGAAGAAGAGTGTCGGATTTTTTTGCATGGTGGTGATGTCCGCTCTGTTTTCATTTGCGGCATTTGCCCACTCTGTGACAGGAAAGATTCATGACGTGAATATTACGGCGGATAAAGAGAACATTTCCGTAACGGTGGACAGTAGTGGAGACAGTACAGGGACGGACGGCTCCATCTACATTTTCGAAATTAAGCCGTATCAGAATGACTTATCCGGAAGATGGGATCCACTTGCGAAGGGAAGCATTGGAAAGAACCAGAAGCTTACCTTTCCGCTTCACGCAGGACCCGGAGAGCTTCGTCTCTACAGTGCCTTCGTGCCGGCTGTCAAGGTGGGGAGCCGTTATGTGATGATTTCGGATAGAAGATATCTGGAGAATCCGGAAATTGTTGCGGAAGACCAGAGTCCGGCGTTGAATCCGGGAAAGAAGGGGCTTCGTGTGGATCCGAACCTTCTGGACGATGCTTTAAGCTTGAACATCAAGCATGCCGGAGTGGACATTCCGACGCAGCGTTTCTTTGGAAACGGGATTTACTATACTTATGAAAATAAGACGTATAAGATCAACAAGGAATTGATTGATCAGCTGGATGCAGAGGTAAAGAGACTCAGTGATTCCGGTGTGGCGGTTACCGCGATTCTCTTAAATGCCTGGAACAATACGGTTTCCGAGTTGAATCCGATGGGCGTGAAGGAACTGCCGAAGGATCAGGCAATGTACTATGGCTTTAATGTGGAGTCGGAAGGCGGTTTCCGTGCGGTGAAGGCGATGGCATCCTTCCTTGCTAAGCGTTACAACGGAAGACAGGGGCATGGAAAGATTACGAACTGGGTTGTGGGAAATGAGATCAACAACCAGTACTGGAACTACATGGGTGACCTGGATGTGTCTGCGTATACGGTAAAGTTCCAAAGAGCCTTCCGTGTGTTCTATACGGCGATGAAGTCGGTTTCTGCAAATGATAATGTTATGTTCTCTATCGACCACTACTGGAATATGCTTCCGGAGGCGGCGCCGGTCGGAAAGTATAAGGGAAAGGATATTCTGCTGGCTTTCCATAACTATGAGGCGACAGAGGGATATATGGATTATGGTCTCGCGCTCCATCCCTATCCGTATCCGATGACTTCCCCGAATTTCTGGGATGATGACAAGACCGGCAAGGTAAATGATACGATGGATTCTCCGGTGGTGAACTTTAAGAACCTTCATGTCATCACGGACTTTATGCAGATGGATAGTATGCGAAACCAAAAAGGACAGGTTCGAAAGATTTTCCTGACCGAGGAAGGTTTCACCAGCACGCAGGGAGGAAAGGACAAATCGATTGATCAGGCAGCTGCGGTGGCATACTCCTACTTCATTGCAGACAACAATCCGTATATTACGGCTTATCTGATGAGCCGGCAGGAGGACTCGGTAGACGAGACGAAGAATGGACTCGCCTTCGGTCTTTCCAAGATTGTGAACAATAAGCTCGTACCGAAACGTGCGCATGAGGTGTTTAAGTACATCGACAATGCCAGTGCGACGGAAGGTACGGCGGATTTTGCCAGAGCGGTCATCGGCATTGATTCCTGGGATCAGCTGATCCCCGGCTTCCACTTCCCAGGAAGAGAGGCTAAAAAGCCGGATGTCATTAACTACTAAAAAGGTAGATAATAATTTGATAAGAGGAGTCCATTCGGTGAGATTTTGATTGGAAGAAAGCTCTGTCTGATATACTTAAATAATAAATATAACGGAGTTTAAAAAGCCCATTGTATTCTTTGAGAAAGCCGTTCGGAGGCCTCGGTACTTGCAGAAAACGAGCGAAGTTTGATGCTTAGTACCGTTAGGTCGGAGCCGAGCGAGATCGTGCTTTCGAAAAGAATACAATGGGCTTTATGCTTTGCGGAATTCTTGCAATAAAAAATGCTTCCGAACGGACTCGAACCGCCACTACCGGCGTCGGAGGCCGGGGCTCTATCCCTTAAGCTACGGAAGCATAGAAAAAAGTATAGAACAAAATGCTTAAATTTGCAAGACGGAGAGTGTGCATTTGTTTTCTGGAAAAATACAAGAAAATTGCCGGATAAAGGTATTGCTTAAAAATATCATTTTCGAGTACTATTAAGATACTTTATAAGGAAAGAGAAATGCCGATTCGTTGTGTACAGGAGCAAAGCGGAGGTAGAAATGAGAAAATATCTTTTTGGTTCTACGGTATTAACTTTTGCACTAATCGTAACGGTAACTGCCTGCGGGAAAGGGAACGTGAAGCAGGCGACGCAGGCGTCTTCGAAAGAGGCGACCGTGGCTGCTTCTGAAAAACAGCAGGAATCGGGGGAAAAGACGGAGGGAGAAGAGAGCGGAGAAGTCTTATCCGAGGATCAGGCGAAGCGGGAAGGGGAGAAAGAGTTTAAGGATTCCCCGGAGAAGGCGGCGGCGTATCTGAAGACTTACTTTGCTATTCAAGTTCCGGAAACTGCGGAAGGGAAGGCATTTTCCGAAGCGTTACAGAAGATTACGGAGAAAGAGATCCCGATTACGGGGGAGTTCGACCGCTTGAAAGCAATCTCTGCCGCAGTGGATGCTTCCGGATATAGAGAGCTTGCACAGAGTTACACTGCGGAAAAGTTACAGGAAAGACTGCAAAGATACGGTTTGAAAGGGGAAGGGGAAGAACTTTCTCCTCTTGTTTGTGCGCTGGACGTGGACTTGATTACGCCGGAAGAAGCGGAGAAAGCGATGAATAAAGATAAGCCGGACAAGGACTTTGAAGAGGCGCTTCTGATGAAGGTCGCGGATGCGGTTGGAAAAGGAAGAAACTTCCTGGGGCTTGCGTCGGATCCGGATATTTTTGGAAAACTCGATAAAACGTGGCAGGAGTTTCGTCTCTTTGATGATCCGAAGCTCTCGGAGCTCGGAAGGAAGGCGGTGGAACAGAAGATTACCACGGGATATGGCTTGAAGTCTTCCGCCTATGATGCTCGTTTTCTTCCGGAATATACTTTGCAGTACGGCCATTCGGATATTCTTCATGCGAGACAGCTGATTGGTTTACTGGATAGAGAAGGCTTGAATGCACGTGTGCAGTTGGAACCGAAGATCAGCATCTATCAGTATCTCTTGGAGTGGGGAGCGGTTCCCGAGGCGACGCCGACCTATGAAGTGCAGAAGTTTAGTGATGACTTATATCTGGTTCACGCGGTAGAATATGATTTGAAGTTAGAGTTTGCAAATAAAGAAGACTTGATGGCGTTTGATCGGGTGATTAAGGCTTTCGCAAAGAAAAATTCGGAAAATGAAGAACGGAAGGGTCTGCTATACGGCTCATGGTGGCAGCCGCTGTACAGTACCGTGCGGGAGGATATGCCGAAAGAGGATTACCATGCGATTTATGATTGTGTAGTGACGGATGGAGAGTACGCAATTCATCCTTTCACGACGGAAGAAAAGAAGGATGAGGTCGTGAAGAGCCTCACCGCACTGGCAGACGGACTCACTGTCACGCCGGAAAAGCGCTATGTGAATACTGCGTTTTATCATTACCTGACCGGACAGGATTATCAATAAATTTTTGAGGCTGCGTAGAGCGAAGGGAGGAAATATGTCAAAGCGATATGAGAGAGTGGAGCGTTGTTACAAGAGCATAGAGGGGAAGATTCCCTTTGCCCCGAAGATTGCGCTGATTCTCGGTTCAGGACTCGGCGATTATGCGGAACACCTCGAAGTGGAAGGCAGCATTGATTACCATGAGATTCAGGACTTTCCGGTGTCAACCGTGAGCGGACACAAGGGACGCTATGTTTTTGCACACATCGGGGAAGTGCCGGTCGTGCTGATGCAGGGACGTGTGCACTTTTATGAGGGCTATCCTATCGAGGACGTGGTTCTACCGACACGACTCATGCAAAGGATGGGAGCGGAGATACTCTTTCTCACCAATGCCTGCGGTTCGGTGAATCCGGCATTTCAGGCGGGAGACTTCATGCTCCTTACAGACCACATCCTCTACTCTGTTCCGAATCCGCTGATTGGAGAGAATCTTTCCGAACTCGGCGTGCGCTTTCCGGATATGTCGGAAGTGTATGACAGCGGACTTCGGGAGAAGATTCGGAAAGCGGCATCGTCGATGCAGCTCTCTCTTCGGGAAGGCGTCTATATGCAGTTTAGCGGACCGAGTTTCGAGACACCCGCGGAGGTGAAGATGGCGCATATACTCGGAGCGGATGCAGTCGGGATGAGCACGGCTTGTGAAGCGATTGCGGGAAGACACGCAGGCATGAAGGTCTGCGGAATTTCCTGTATCTCGAACCTGGGTGCTGGACTTTCCGAAGAGCCGCTCAGCGATGAGGACGTGAAGATTGTGGCGGGAAAGGTTGCGCCGCTTTTCCGGAAGTTGGTTAGTGAATCGATTTTATCGTTCGGATAGTAGACACATCGGAATAATAGGAAAGAAGAGAAAGCATGAAGCAGAGTTTTACAGAAGAAGAAATGAGAGAACTCCTTTCCGGCATCGAGAATGTCCGGCTGAATGAGGAAGAGACGGCGGTGGTGATTCTGGATCAGACCGCTCTTCCGGGAAAGAAAGTCTTCCTGGAACTGGGGGATGCGAAGGCGCTTTACGATGCTATTTTCGAATTAAAGGTGCGGGGAGCTCCCGCAATCGGGATATGTGCGGCTTACGGAATCTACATCCTTGCGAAGAAGATAAAGGCGAAGGACAGTCGGGCATTTTATCAGCAGTTTCAGGAAGACGCGAAGTATCTGAATTCTTCCCGTCCGACCGCAGTGAACCTAAGTTGGGCGCTTTCTCGTATGGAAGAGCTCGTGAAGGCGCACATTGCGGAAAGCGTGGAAGAGATTCTTGCAGCTTTACGGAAAGAGTGCCGGCTCATTCAGGCGGAAGACGTATCGATGTGCAGGGCCATCTCGGAATACGGTATTTCCCTTTTAAAGGCGGGAGACGGGATTCTGACGCACTGCAATGCCGGACCGCTTGCGACTTCGAAGTACGGAACGGCACTCGGACCGCTTTTCCTCGGGAAGGAGCGGGGCATTCCGTTCCATGTTTTCTCGGATGAGACGAGACCGCTCTTACAGGGAGCGAGACTCACATCGTATGAGTTACAGGAAGGTGGTATCGATGTCACGCTGATCTGTGACAATATGGCATCGTTAGTGATGAAGAAGGGTTTGGTTCAGGCGTGCCTTGTGGGCTGTGACCGTATTGCGGCAAATGGGGACGCGGCGAATAAGATCGGTACCAGCGGCGTGGCAATCCTTGCGAAGTATTACGGGATTCCTTTCTATGTTCTCGGACCCGGTTCAACGATTGACTTTCAGTGTAAGACAGGGGAGGACATCGTGATTGAAGAGCGGAATCCGGAGGAAATCAAGAGTAAGTTCTATGAGAAGCCGATGGCGCTTTCTTCCGTAAAGTGCTTTAATCCAGCTTTCGACGTGACGGATCACAGCTTGATTACCGCCATTATCACGGAAAGGGGGATTTTGCGAGCCCCATTTTCCCAGTCTCTGAAAGAAGCGTATCCGGAACGCGCAAGCGACGCGGAATAGTCGAAAAGAAGGAGATCGCGTAGGGTATTCCCCGACGATACTCATATAAAACCATGCACGAAGTCGTGCGAGTTCTCATTTTGAAAAAGGAGAGAAAAGCATTATGAAAAAAACGTGGAATGTACTGACCGGCCTTGTACTTGTAGCATCTCTGCTTAGCGCTTGCGGTGCTTCGAGTGGAGCGAAGGCGACTACTGCAGGGGCGAAGGAGAGCAGCGCGGTGGAAAGTGCCGAGAGCAAAGCGGACGCTGGAAAGAGTGATGCGGCGAAGAAGGGATTGAAGATTGCCATCGTTTCCAGTCCATCCGGAGTAGACGACGGAAGCTTCAACCAGGATAACTACAACGGGATCTTGAGCTTTATTAAGAAGCATCCGGATGCAACGGTGACGCCGGTTCGTGAGGAGACAGGGGACACTGCGGCAGTGATGCAGGCGGTAAATGATATCGTTGCGGACTATGATGTGCTGGTTTGCTGCGGCTTCCAGTTTGCCGGAATCGGTAGTATCGCAAAGGACAACCCCAACACGAAGTTTATCTTAGTGGATTCCTATCCGACAGATGCGGATGGCAATGAAGTGACACTGGACAATGTCTATGCGATGCAGTTTAAGGAGCAGGAGAGCGGTTTCTTTGCCGGAATTGCAGCGGCTTTAGAGACGAAGAGCGGGAAGGTTGCCGTAGTAAACGGAATTGCTTATCCCTCCAATGTAAACTACCAGTACGGCTTTATGTCCGGGGTAAACTATGCGAAAGCAAAGTACAATGCGAAGGCAGAGTATGTAGAGATTCCGTCTTATGCGGGAACCGATGTAACGAATAAGAACGTGGGCGGAAACTATGTTGGAAACTTCTCCGATGAAGCAACAGGAAAGGTAGTGGGGAAGGCACTTCTTGATAAGGGAGTAGACATCATGCTTGTTGCGGCAGGCGGATCCGGAAACGGCGTATTCACCGCAGTGAAGGAAGCGGGCAATGCGGAAGTCATCGGATGTGATGTTGACCAGTATGACGACGGAAAGAACGGCGACAAGAACATTATCTTGACTTCGGTTTTAAAAGTGATGCACTCGAACGTGGAGAAGCAGCTTGAGAAGGTGCTGGACGGCAGCTTCAAGGGAGAGAATGCGCTTCTCGGTGCCGATACGGATTCTACCGGCTATGTTAAAGAAGAGGGCAGACAGCAGCTCTCCAAGGAGACTCTGGAGAAACTCAGCGATGTATATGAGAAGGTAAAGAGCGGAGAAATCGTTCCGGCTGCAAACTTTAACAACATGACACCGGATAATTTTACCGGTTTAAAGTAAATAAAGAGTAGTAAACCATGGCTGTCCGGAAGGAGAATTCCTTTCGGGCAGCTGTCCTGTTCATAGAGAGGAAAGAGCATGTCCGAATATATCGTGGAAATGAAGCATATCACGAAGCGTTTTCCGGGAATTGTGGCAAACGATGATGTTTCAATCGGAATCAAAAAAGGGGAGATTTTCGCTCTTTTAGGGGAAAATGGTGCCGGAAAGTCAACACTGATGAGTATGCTTTTCGGAATGTATGAGCCGGATGAGGGCGAGATTTGGATACGCGGCAAGAAGGAAGAAATTCATTCTCCGAGTTATGCGACGAAGCTGAGCATCGGCATGGTACACCAGCATTTTAAATTGGTACAGAATTACAGCATTACGGAAAATATCATTCTGGGGCTTCCGGTTTCGGATAAGCGCTTCGGGATTCTTCCGTATGTGGATCTGAAGAAGGCGGGAAAGAAAGTACAGGCGCTTTCGGAGCACTACGGTTTGGAGGTCAATCCGGAGGATATCATCGAGCACGTCGGCATTTCCGTTCAGCAGCGTGTGGAGATTTTGAAAATGCTGTATCGGGAGGCGGAGATTCTTATTTTTGATGAACCGACTGCCGTTCTCACGCCGCAGGAAATCAACTTTCTTCTGGACATCATCCGCGGACTTCGGGACAAAGGAAAGACCATTATCCTAATTACGCATAAACTTGCGGAGATCAAGCAGGTTGCCGACCGCTGCGCTATTTTGAATCGGGGAAAGCTTATCGATATTCTGGATGTGAAAGAGACTTCCGCGAAAACGATGGCCAATCTCATGGTTGGACGGGAAGTGAATTTTACCGTAGAAAAAGCGGAAGCAAGTTTCGGGAAGACGGTTCTCGAAGTAAAGAATCTCACGGTGAAGAATCGTGACGGTTTTTCTGTGGTGAAAAATGTAAGCTTTACCGTGCATAGCGGCGAAATCTTTGCGATAGCGGGAGTTGCCGGAAACGGGCAGGTAGAGATTGCGGACGCAATAGCCGGATTGAAGAAGGTCTCGGAGGGAAGCATTTTCCTGAACGGAAAGGAAATCACCACGGAAACGATTCGAAAACGGATAGAAGAGGGGATTTCCTATATCCCGGAGGACAGGCAGGATGTGGGATTGGTTCTGGATTTCACTCTGGAGAACAATCTGGTTTTAAAGACGTATCGGAATAGTCGTTTCTCTCGTAAAGGAATTTTGAATCCGAAAGCCATTCGGGAAAATGGAGAGCAGTTGATTCAGAAATATGACATTCGTTCGGGGCAGGGCGCGAAGACCATCGTGCGTTCCATGAGTGGAGGAAACCAGCAGAAAGCCATCATCGGACGGGAAATCGAGCTGAATTCTTCTCTGATGATTTTCGTACAACCGACGAGAGGACTGGATATCGGCGCCATTGAGAACATTCATAAGCAAATCATCAGGGAACGGGATAATGGAAAAGCGGTTCTTCTGATTTCTCTGGAACTCGATGAGATTATGAATTGCGCGGATACCATTGGCGTCATTTACAACGGAGAGATGCAGAACATTGCGGAGGCGAAGAGTCTCACCACGAATCAGGTAGGGGAGTTTATGATGGGGGTAAAACATGCATAAGAACGAAGGAAAAAAGCAGCATTTGCTTGCCCTGCTTCTTGGACAGGAAAAGATGCAGAGTGTGACGATTCCCCTTTTTGCGATTGTACTGAGTCTCCTCTTCGGTGCGGTAATTATTCTTTTGCAGGGAAAAAATCCGCTTTTCGCCTATATGAATCTTCTTCAGGGTTCAGGGATTCTTCCGAAAGAAACGTATCCCGGGTATAAGAACATACTGACGGATTTTTGCAGTTTTTTAAATGCCTGGACGCCGATGATTTTCGCGTCGCTTTCGGTTGCTGTAGCCCTTCGGGCGGGCCTCTTCAATATCGGTGTGGCAGGGCAGATGCTGACAGCCGGCTTTATCGCGAGTGTTTTTATCGGCTATAGTCCGCTGCCTGCTTTCCTCGCAAAGCCGCTCGTAGTCCTGGTCGGAATTCTTGTGGGCGTGGCTCTCGGCGCATTTATCGGCGTTTTGAAGCATCGTTTCAATATCAATGAGGTCGTTTCCACCATTATGGTGAATTATATTGCGCAGTATGTGATTGCCTTTTTTATCAATACTTACTTTGTGAATCCGACTTCACGGCAGTCCAGACCGGTATCCCCGGCGTCTCGTCTTACCTTGATGGATACTCCGTTCGGTGCATTGAAAATCGATATTCCGCTTGCGATTGTTCTTGCGGTTGTCGTTGCGCTTCTGATTCAGTTCGTTCTGGATAAGACCTGTTTCGGTTTTGAAATCAAGAGTGTCGGTTTCAGTAAGAAAGCTTCTCGCTATGCGGGAATTCCGGTAGGAAAGAATCTGGTGCTTACGATGGCGCTTTCCGGTGCCCTTGCAGGACTGTCCGGCGTGAGTTACTATCTTGGCTATTTTGGCTCTATTCAGCCCCGTGTACTTCCCAGTATGGGATTTGACTCGATCGCGGTGGCACTGCTCGGAAACAGTAATCCGATCGGCATTCTCTTCTTCTCCTTCTTTATTACGATTCTTAGTAAGGGAAGCACCTATATGAATTCCGCATCGGGCCTGGAGTCGGAGATTGCCTCCGTAATCACGGGAATCATCCTTCTTTTCTCTGCCTGCAATGCTTATATTCGTTATAAGGTAAATAAAGAGCGGGCAGAGGCAGTGCAAGAAGAGGCAGTGCAAGAAGAAAAGCAAAAAGAAGAAGTGCAAAAAGAAAAAGTGCGAAAAGAAGAAGTACAACAAGAGGAAGGGAGGGAAGTATAATGGAAAGAATTATTATCGACGGTCTGTCCTTCTCTTTGCCTCTCTTCATTATGGCAGTCGGCGGAATCTACAGTGAGAAGAGCGGCATCACGAACCTCGCTTTGGAAGGCTTTCAAGGCATGGGGGCTTTTATCGGTGCCTTTGTTGCCGTGCTCATGATGAATAAAGGGATCGGTGATGCAACGACACAGTTCTATGCGGCAATCTTTTTTGCCATCCTGGGCGGCGCTCTATTTTCCCTTCTTCATGCGCTGCTCTGTATCCGGATGCGGGCGAACCAGGTCATCAGCGGTGTCGTGTTGAACATCCTTGCGATGTCGCTCACGGCCTACCTCACGAAAGCTTTAAACAAAGGACTCTTTCATGCGGCGTCGGATAAGTTTGTGCTCGGCGTGTCCAATCGTTTTACGATACCGGGGCTTTCCGCGATTCCGATCGTAGGCGCTTTTTTCAAGGAACTCTATCCTTTTGAAATCCTGATAGTTCTCATCGCCTTCTGTAGTTGGTATATTTTGTACCAGACCAGGTACGGCATGAACCTTCGCGCCTGTGGGGACAATCCCCATGCCGTGGATGCTGCCGGGGAGGATGTGGGAAAGATACGAACGATTGCGGTTTTGTTTTCCGGTGCTTTATCCGGACTCGCCGGAATCTGCTTTGCATATTCTATTTCGGGGAATTTTTCCTCAGCTATCTTTGTCGGCTACGGCTATCTTTCCATTGCGGCGATGATTTTCGGAAACTGGAATATTCTGCCGACGCTCGCTTCCTGCCTGCTGTTCGGCTTTGCCCGTTCGGGCGGATATTTTCTTGTGCAGAAGATGCAGATGCCGAGCAGCTACGCGGATCTCGCGATGACGCTGCCGTATATTCTGACCCTCCTGCTCCTCATTTTCTTCTCCAAATTCAACAGGGCACCGCGTGCGCTGGGAGAAACTTACGATAAGGGAAAACGATAGGGCGGATAAAAGAAATAAAGCCTGTGCTCTGTATGCGATTTGAATGAGTCGCTGCGACCATCGATGTAACGCAAAGCTGTAGGTACGCTCTGTATGCGATTCGAATGAGTCGGAAGCAAAGGAACGAGGCGGAGCGGATAAAAGAAAGAGGTGGAGATGGGAATCCGTTTTTACAATGCGAGAATTCTTTCGTTCGAGGAGAATGGGAAGATCATAGAAGGAGAACTCTGGACGGAAAAGGATCGGATCTCTTATATCGGAGAGGCGGTACAGGAGGCGCAGGGGGACTTTACAAGGGAAATCGATTTAAAAGGAAATCTGCTTCTTCCCGGCTTTAAAGATGCGCATACGCATTCCGCAATGACCTTTCTCCGTTCCTATGCGGATGATCTTCCTCTTCTGGAATGGCTGGAAAAGCAGGTTTTTCCGATGGAAGGAAAGCTTACGGCGGAGGATATCTACCTCTTCTCAAAGCTTGCCGTTCTGGAATATCTGAGTTCGGGCATTACGGCTTGTTTTGATATGTATTTTCATCCGGAAGAAATGGCGAAACTTGCTGTCGATACAGGATTTCGTGTGGTACTCCTGTCCGGTTTAAGTAATTTCAACTCTTCTCTTCAGGAGTTGGAGGAGTGCTACCGGAAATACAATCATTTTCATCCGCTGGTCTCGTATCAGCTGGGCTTTCATGCGGAATATACGACTTCGAAACCCTTACTGGAAGGGATTGCGAAGCTTGCAAGAGATTTTCAGGCGCCGGTCTTCACACACAATTCGGAAACGAAAGGAGAGGTGGAGGGATGCCTTTCCCGCTACGGGATGACGCCGACAGCACTTATGGATTCGCTCGGGATGCTGCAATATGGCGGCGGCGGATATCATTGCGTGGAAATGACGGACGGCGATTTAGACATTTTCCAAAAAAGAGGGATGACGGTTATCACGAATCCGGCTTCGAATATGAAACTGGCGAGCGGTGTACCGCGAACCGCGGATATCCTGGCGCGAGGGATTCCGATGGCCATCGGAACGGATGGTCCGGCAAGCAATAACTGTCTCGATATGTTCCGGGAGATGTTTCTCGTGACGGGACTTTCGAAGCTGAGGGAGAAGGATGCCGCGGCGGTTCCTGCGGAGGAGGTTCTCAGGATGGCCTGTGTGAACGGGGCACGTTGCATGGGACTTTCGAACTGTGACAGTCTCTCGGTCGGAAAGCAGGCAGACCTTGTGGTCCTTGACCTCCATCGTCCGAATATGCAACCTTTGAACGGCATCGTAAAGAATATTGTCTATAGCGGCAGCAAGGAAAATGTCGCACTCACCATGGTGAACGGAAGAATTCTCTATGAGAAAGGGGAATTCTTTATCGGAGAGGATCCGGAGGAACTCTATCGGAAAGTGAACCGGAGACTCGCAGAATTGAAGCAATCGTCGTAGATTTATAGAATGGGAAATGACAGGGGATAAAGGAATGAAAGTCGGTATTATCGGCTGCGGATTTATTGCAGAAGTACATATTCAGGCGTTGCGTGCGGTGGGACAGGAAGTCTTCGCTATTGTGGGCAGAGACAGGGAAAAGACGGAAGAATTTGCCGGAAAATGGGGAATTCCCCATGTATGTACGGAGTATCGGGACTTCCTGAAAGTGGGTGTGGAAGCGGTGCATATCTGCACCCCTCCAATGCTTCATTTTCTCCCTGCCCGCTTTTTTCTGGAAAACAAGATTCCGGTGGTTTGTGAAAAACCGCTCTGCCTTAAGGAAAGCGAGGCGGAGGAGCTGAAAAAGGTGCAGGAAAAGTCCGAAACGCCTCTTTCTGTCTGCTACCAAAACCGCTTCTATCCCGCGGTACAGAAGCTGCGTTCTCTTCTTTCTACCGGAGAGATGGGAAGGGTTCTGGCGGTTCACGGTAGCTATGAGCAGGAATTTCATATTCCGCCCGTGCCGTATTCCTGGCGCTTTGATACGCGTTCCGGAAATGCCTTGCGTGCCGTTACGGAAATCGGTTCCCATGTCTTCGACCTTTTATCGTATCTCTTACAAGAGAAGGTTTCTTCCGTTTATGCAAAGCGAATCAAACGGGCGGAGCAGTATTACGAAGGGCGGGACGGACTGCTTCGGGACAGGAAGACGATTGTTTCAGAGGGAAAAGCGGAGGAGGGAGGAAAAGTACTTCCGCTTGAGAATGAAGATATCGCGGTACTGGAACTTGGCATGGAATCTTCTGCGGAAGTGTCCTTTTTCCTTTCTGAAGTAAGCTATGGAAAGCAGAACCATCTGGAAATTCATATTTTATGTGAGAAAGGGAGAGTCAGCTTTGATAATGACAGGGCGGATGTCCTTCAGCTTTCCCGGGTAAAAGGCGGCACGGAGGAACTTTCTTTCGGAATGCAGACAGGATATCGGGATTGTTTTCAGACCATGTTCTCTGATTTTTATGCATCCCTCCGGGAGGAGAAAAAAGGGGAGATGACCTCTCTTACCGCGGCGCTGGAAAATGTGCGGCTTTGCAAGGCAATCTATGATGCGTCCGTGGATCATGCGCCTGGAAAAGAGGATAGAAAGAATTTTCTGCTACAGCATTACAAAATGGAACTTCTCCCGGGGGAGCATACTTTTTATGCTGAGCAGTACCATTCTCCGCGCCGCACGGAAGAGGGGGAATGTGCAGTGTCCACGATGCTCGGTCTCTACTCGGCTACTCCGCGGAGCTTTTCCGCTTTTCATCGTCTTACTAAAGAAGAAATCTGGACTTTCCTGGAAGGAGATCCTTTCACACTGTATTTACTGTATGAAAATGGAAGCGTGGAGACGGTGTGTCTCGGGGCTGACCTTGCAGCGGGACAGTGCCTACAGTTTACAGTGCCTGCTAATGTAATACAGGGAGGATGTCTGAATCCGGGCGGAGAGTATGCTTTGTACAGTTGTACGGTAGTGCCGTCCTTTACCGCAGATTGCTTTACGGCAATTTCGAGAGAAGCAGTGCTTCGTCAATACGGAGAAAATGAGGAAGTACGCTTGTTTTTCGAGAGAACAGAGGGAAGATAAGTAGCAGGAAGCCGGATTAGGAAAAGAGAAACAGAGGGAAAACAAATTAAAGAAAGAGAAACAGGAAGAAAATGTATAGAGGAAAGAGACCGAAAATTCGGATTACGGTAACAGGGCGTTTAGGGAAGACGGGCTGTCATCGCGGACATAAAGTCGGAGACAGCTTCGACTATGATACGGAAAGAGGGTTGATCTGTCCTATGGCGATGCATTGTGCCTTCCCTTATATTGATATCTTGCGTTATGGAGGAACTCTCCCCGGGCAGAAAGAAGGCGTTGCGGAATTTTGCTGCTCTGATGCGGATGTAGCTCTGGTGTTTCGGGCTGAGAGTATTCGGGATGAATAAGCGGAAGGAAAATACAGTAGTTTGAAGCGCGTGATGATGGATAAGAATGGAAGGGTATATCGATATATCGGTATATATAGGGCTTCCGCATAGGGAAGCGAAGAGCCGGATTCCCGTTACGGAAAGATTCCAGAGCGGGACAGAGGGTTCCTTTCGTGCAAAAAAATAAAAAAACTTATATTTTAATGGAAAATGTTCGATAAATTTGTTTTGCATAAACTTTTCATTTTTTGTTGACAAGCCGATTTCAGAATGCTAATATACACAAGCTGTCGCTCTAAACGAGCCGACAGGGAAAGACT